>JANNOR010000273.1:0-15917 GCA_031399265.1 Cyanobacteria bacterium SOY_34_metabat_3
GATATCAATGAACACTATGAGGCAGGATAATTCGTATTAGATCAGAAGCGATCGCCCCAATAGCTCTTACACAAGTAGTTACTTTTGTCAACTTTCTTGTTAAGAAAGATGTTTATAAAGCATAGCTTCTTAAGGGGGATTTAGGGGGTTCTAGACTTTGGGATCGACCAGGGGGAACTGTGCGTAAGTCTTATTGAATTGTCTAGAATCGATCGCAAAATTATGTTTGTATGTTTTCTCCGCCACATTTTTGAGCATTTCAATCCGCCCGAAATCTTCCAGGAAATAGAAGGTTTCAAGGCTATTTTTTTCCCTGCTTCGTGGAAACAGGGAAGTGTTAAAGTTTTTTTTGAAGAAGCTTTGGTGATATTCGCTAGGGCTTCAGACCTCATTCCAAATTTCACCTTGCGTTTATATTATCAGAAAGCAGAAAAAAAGCAAGTGTAAATTCTAATTATTTTAGGAGTTACGCATTTTTGACCTGTCGTTGCGGGGGAAACCTTGTGTAGCGGATACTTCTGATTGAGGCGGGGATTGCTCTCCCAAAAACTTTACACAAACTTTACGATCGCAAAAAGAATTTCTGGTGTATGATGACCGTGAAGAAGCTAAAAACCCGAGAAATTAAGCATTAACAAAGTGTTTGTCCGATCGCCCACCAGACCGCAAGCTAAGCCCGGCAGATGTGAAGCGATCGCCAATCCAGGAAATTTGTTAAGTTTGCGTAATTTCTCAAACAAACAGAAATTTTTGATGATTACTGAAAAATCCTTGTCAGCAAAGGATTTTGGTTGAATGTCTGAAGGCATTTAATTAAGTTCGTGCGATCGCATTCATATTAATTAGGGTAGAAAAGTTATGGGTTGGCTAAATTTTGGTGGCAAAAAACGCGATCGAGCTCAAGGTTTTGGGAATTCAAGTAAAACAAAGAGTCGGAAACGACCAAAAAGTTTTATATTAGAAAAAATTGTGACTCCGAGTGCGGGTTTTGGGGATTGGGAACACGAATTTGACTACTTGCATCAGTTATTGGGTTCTTTGTCGCTTTCTGATTTACATTTACCTAATTTCTTTGCTGATAGCGGTGTTTGCCCGATCGACCCTTCTGCGCCAACTAATAATTTACCACCACTGATTGATTTTGACCCGCTGGGTTTGCAGCAGCAGCCCCAGCCTCCTGAAGCATTCGACGTTCAAGGGGCTTTTGATACATTACCGCCTCCGCTGATTGTGCCGATCGATCCGCCTGGGACAAAATTTAAGGTCGATCCAGAAACAGGCATAGAATACGAACCAGGGACACTTCTAGTTAAGTTTAAACAGGGACTAACTGAGGCTGAAATCTCGAAATTAGCTGAGAAACAAGGTGCGATCGGAGTAGAAAATTTGTTTCAGGGATATAGTTCAGACTCGGCTGACGGTCAGTGGAAGGTGCTGAAGTTTGAACCAGATATCGACCTATTACAAATTCGCACGGCCTTATCTCAAGGTCCCAGTATTGCTGGGATTGAACTTAATTACAAACTTTCCATCAATGCCACCCGCGATCCAATGGTCAACTCGCTATGGGGTTTGAATAACACAGGTCAAACTGGCGGTCGCTCTGATGCTGATATTGATGCACCGGAAGCATGGCGTATTCAAACTGGTAGCAAAGCTGTTACGGTTGCTGTGATTGATACAGGTGGAGACTACCGACACCAAGACTTAGCTGCCAACACCTGGCGAAACACGCGAGAAATTGCTGGTAACGGCGTAGATGATGACAGTAATGGTTTTGTAGACGACGTACACGGTTACGATTTTGTCAACAGAGATGGCGATCCGATGGATGATAACGGACATGGAACGCACGTTGCAGGAACCATTGGGGCGGTTGGCAACAATAATATCGGTGTTGTGGGAGTCAACCACAACGTCAGTCTCATGCACTTAAAGTTTCTCGACTCCAGTGGGAATGGTGATACCCTCAACGCTGTGCGAGCGGTTGACTACGCAACCCGTATGGGTGCAAAGGTGATTAACGCCAGTTTTGGTGGTGGTGGGAATTCGCCATCGATGTTTGATGCGATTAGCCGAGCAAACAATGCCGGAGTGCTATTTGTGGGAGCAGCAGGTAATAACGCTAACAACAATGATTTAAATCCAGCTTTTCCCGCTAACTACGATGTACCTAATGTCATTTCAGTTGCAGCAACGGATCATAACGATCAACTGGCTGGGTTCTCCAACTATGGACGCAATACTGTAGATATGGGCGCTCCTGGAGTCAATATCCTGAGTACATTACCAGGAAATCGTTATGGTTCATTCCAAGGCACCTCAATGGCAGCTCCCCATGTAGCAGGTGCAGCAGCACTTCTGTTGGCCCAAAACTCTAATCAATCCCCAACTCAACTCAAAAATCTGCTGATGCAAACTGTCGATCCAGTTGCTTCTTTACAAGGAAAAACTGTAACGGGTGGGCGATTGAACATATACCGAGCGCTGAGTCAGATTGCGCCACCAGCGAATCCGATCGGTAAAGGTTCACGCGCACCAAATTTATTCATAGATGCTTATAACCGGGTCAACGGTCAAAGTCGCGGGATCAAAGCTCAAGGTGATGCTTATCGCTGGGGCAATGGCTGGACACAACGATTCCTCGACACCAATAATAATGAAATGTTGGTCATGCTCGAAGATGCTCAAAGCCAAGCTTACATTGTATGGGGAGAAATTCTTAAAGAGTACAAAATTGTGGGTGGTCCTGTTGGCGCAAACCTTCCTGGCGGTGGCTGGGCATATCTCGGCTATCCCCGTTCTGACGAAAAAGGCGGCACTAGCAGCAAAGGCTCACCTCTCGCCTTACAAGAATTTGCTGGTGAAAATGGTAAAGCACGGCTTTACTACCATTGGAATAACGGAAATCGAGTTGCTACCTGGGGAAGCGTCGGTGCTTACTACATCAATATTGGCGGTCACAATCACTGGTTAGGAGCGCCAATCAAGCGGGAATACATTGACGGGAACACCATTTTTGCGGATTTTGAAGGTGGTCGTATTGCCTTCCGAACCACTGACGCAAAGGCAGAGACTTTGCAACCAGGTCAAAAGCCATCTTGGCGATAAGATACTTCCAACATAACTAGCAGCTAAAAAATCGGGCGATCGCCCTTTCCTCCTCTTTTTCAAAAAAGGGCGATCGATCTATCTCATCAACTTAACCGAGGGGCGATCGCTCTTTTGGTTACGAATGTTTTTGCAGGGAAGAGCGATCGCCCTTCATCTATACCAGAGGCCAAACCTGCGATCGCCCTTTTGGAATAAGTCAAAAAGGGCACTCGACTTTTATTTAAGCTGCCACGATTGCGGGATTGGGAGGTACTAAACCTTCTTCTTGGCAATACTCAAGGTAGCTGGCGATCGCTTCTTTAGCATTGGCGATCGCTTCTTCATAAGTTTTGCCATAAGTAGAGGGCTGCATTGCCAATTTAGCAAACTCTGGCAGCGTTACCAAATACAATCGATCCTCTTGTGACCATTGAATTAATAAACTATAGGGGTAATTCATTCCTCTGACTCCTCTGCTGCTATTGTTTCTAACTTTTGAATCGCTTTTTTTAACAATTTATCCAAATACAATGGTGTATCCTCGCCATCTTTGAAAGCAATGGTAATCAATAGTTGTAGTTGTGGATGCTTCCAGTTCTGATGGCTCCCCTTTCCCCGCCGCTGCGCGAACCCCAACGCAATCAATTCTGCTTTATAGTCCCGAATTTTCCGTGGCATATATGCTTTTACTTCATTTGCATAAATATTAACTGAATTTCTCCAAGTTATAATTTAGCATTGATACCGCATAAATGGGAATGGATAAATGCAAGATCCATGCTTGGCAATGTAAAGGTCAAGCGCGAAGCGTAGCGTCAGCCGTATCGCCATGCTTGGCAATGTCAGCCCGATCGCCCTTTTGGTTACGAATGTTTTTGCAGGGAAGCGCGATCGCCCGACCTATATACCAGATGCCCAACCTGCGATCGCCCTTTTGGAATTAGTCAAAAAGTGCGATCGCTCAGAATAGTCAGGTATTATTTCTCATTGAACAACATGATGAAGAGATTCAATATATCGCTCAATTTCCTCCTCCGTGCAACTGATTCCATTCTGCCAAAGTTCATATTCACTGATATCTATCTCCTCATTCCAAACCAGTGCATAACCGCCAGATTCAATTGCAAAACTTCTGAAAAACCCAGGATTGCGTAATGTAGCAAACATCGGATTTTTTAATAACTTAGAGATGTCGTATTTTTTAACTTCTAGATTTGTAAACTTGACCATCAAGGTGCGATCGTCGATAGCTTTAGCAGAAACAATGCGCTGAGGTTTCATAAAAAAAACACGGTTATTTTAATGGTGGAAGTTTACTAAATTCTTGGCTATTCCACATATCCAGCAGTTCTTTCTGATACAACGTAGCCCATTCTATTACAAGCTTTTGAGCCCGATTCGGTAAATCTCCTTCAATAATCTCCAAAGACTCAATGCCGATTAAAGCATTATACTCACCGTAAACTGCGTGAAAATGAGGAGGTGGGTGATCTCCAAAGAAAATTTTGATAATTATTCCGTAAAATCGTGCAACTTCTGGCATAAAGGTTCTTTAAACAATGATACGAGGACTATTATAGCCGAGCGAATGACATAAGGACAGTCGATCGCCCTTTTGGAATAAGTCAAAACGTGCGATCGCTCTTTATATTATTCTACATTCTCAAATTCATCCATTTGCAACGTATACTGCAATGCCACCTGTAATCTTGATATATAATCTGCTGAAAGAGTGCCGATTTTTTTGATTAATCGCTCTCTATCGATCGCTACTATTTGATAGCAAAGCACGACAGAATCTTGTGTTAAACCACCTTCACCAGTCGGTAAAATAATTGTCCCTGGTATTTGAGCATCGTCGCAGATTACTTGTTACCGGAATTACGACTACTGTTGTTGTAAAGCGGTCTAATGTATCTCGCTGTACAATAATGACTGGTCTAATTCCTGCTTGTTCTGAACCTTTAGAAGGATTCAAATCAGCCAAATAAATATCTCCTAGCATCAATTTTCATCCTGTTGCTGAAGTCCAGGAAGATAATCACTTAAGGCGACTTGTGCAAAAGCTAAATCATCGGTGGCAAACTCAGCTTTTAGTACCGCAGCTTCCTCATCAGAAATGGCATCCCATTCTTGAAATAATTGCCTTTTTTTAGCAGATTTTTGATTTAGTTGAGTGGCTTGCTGTTTCTGGGCTAGATATTTCCCGATCGCGCGATCGAGTTCCTGTAACTCGAAAAATTCCAGCATTTCAAGCTGATTGACAATTTGGTTGAGGATTGCCTGTGACATAGGTTTTCACTTTTTGTGCTTGCCTAGCTTGTCTATTATACAACTATTAGCCTCCAGTTGAGTGCGATCGGCGATCGCCCTTTTGGAATAAGTCAAAAAGTGCGATCGCCTTTTTGATATAATAGAATTGTTCAACAACACGAATCACCTAAATACAACCGCTAGAAAAATATGAATAAACAAATCCAAACAATCATCACAAAAACTCAACAAGGTCTAAAAACACTTTACGGCGAACAATTAGACAAAATTGTTCTCTTTGGCTCCCAAGCTAGAGGTGATGCTACACCAGAATCCGATATCGATATCTTAATTGTTCTCAAAAATCCATTTAACTATTCTCAAGAAAGCGATAAAATTAGTATTCTGATTGCTGATTTATGTTTAGAATATAACGTGCTGATTAGCTGTGCATTTACCACTGACGAGCAACTTAATCACCACAATAATGCTTTCTTTCGCAACATTCATCAAGAAGGCTTGGCGATATGACTCCAGAACAACAAAGACTACTGGATAAAGCGAATAGAAGTTTGCAAGCAGCGAGAGAATTGAACAACACAGGTTTTCCTGAATTTGCAACTTCCCGTGCTTACTATTCGATGTTTTATATCGCCACAGCATTTTTAGAAGCTGAAGGACTATCCTATTCACGACACTCAGCCGTTATCGCTGCGTTTGGGGAACGTTTCGCTCGCACTAATCGAGTTCCTGTAGAACTGCACCGCTACCTAATTGATGCTGAAAGAATTCGTATCAGAGCTGATTACAATGTCGATCCAAATATAACAGAAACCGATGCCGAACAACTGATATCGCGGACAGAATACTTTCTCAATTTTGCCCTCGCTAATATTGATTCGCTTCCTCCACCATCTCCTTAATCTAGGGAATAGTTTCAGAATTATGCTTGCCAGCTTTGCCGATCGCCCTTTTGGAATAAGTCAAAAAGGTCGATCGCCCTTTCCAGCCCAAAAGGGCGATCGCACAACACAATCTAGTCAAACAGCCTTTTGAGCAGAGGGAACGCTTGAAAATAGAGAATTACTGCTGAATAATTTCAACAATCTTAGCGATCGCCTCGTTTAACTTCTCAGTTTTAAGCTGACCGGCTTTATAAAGTATAATTTCTCGATCTGCGGTAAACAAGCGATTAGGTCTAATGTTGCTAGTTTGGTTAAGTCCACCCTCACTAAAATCACTACTTTGAAGGCTAATAGCATAGCGATCGGCGATCGGGGCGGCTAGTAATCTGACAAAGAATTAGATCGTCTCCTTCCAAAGTTGCTATTACGCTTAGCCGGTCGGCGCTTGGCTTGTGTTAAATCTGAAAATGGGAATGGAACAACTACTACATCACCTTTTACAAATTCTGCCATGCTTCATCCTCTTCTAACTTTAACCAGTCTTTTTCCAAAGAAGATTCACTGAGCAGGCTTGCTTCTAACTTATCTTTATTGTATTTGAATTTGAGGAATAGCAGGAAAGTCCAAACTTCTTCTAATATAAATTCTGGAATATTCTCTACTTCCTTAAGGAGCAAGTCTTTAGCGTTCATCTCATTTACCTATAAAAACATATTAATTGATGTCATGCGTAACTCCTATTTATTATAGCATCGTTGAGATTAGCAGCTCATCGCGCAGATTCCTCTGCCTTTTCTGGCTTAAGATCGGGAAATTTAGCCAATTATAGCGCGATCGCCTTGCTTGTAAGCGCAGATTAGCGAGATCCCCTTTGGAATAAGTCAAAAAGTGCGATCGCTTTCTATATGGCAAGTTTTGGACGGTGGCTATTCCCCAAAGATCGTGAAGCGGAGCTATCCCGAGCGTGAATCGCCCTTTTGGTTTCGAGTGTTTTGTCGCCAAGGTCGATCGTCCCACCCATATGTAAAGTTATATTACAATTTAAATTCGGTAGCTTTAGATACAGAATTCTCTGTTATAGTGAGAAATAGGAAGAGCAAACCAGCCAAAAATTAATCAAGGAATACGGAGGAACCCCATATGTCTACCGAAAATCAAGCCCGCTCCCTGATGATGCGCCACCACCACCTAGTAAAGAATCGGCAGCAATCCATGCTCAACCGCACCGCCACTGAAGTCGGGATGGAAGACACAAACTACTGGGGTCACATTCAAGGGAAGGCACAGCCCAGCCTTAAAGACAGCTACGATCGCAGCAACGCCACCATGAGCTAACTTTTTAGTAATGGCGAGACTGTCGAATCTACTTTGTTGAATGCCCGCTAGAAATTAATAATGTCAGTTACAAAATCGTCGCGACTTCTTCTTGAGTTCTAACTCTCAAGCAAAAGTCGCGATTAATTTTATTTAGTTGGTTAAAGACAATTTATACAATCTAAAATCTAAAATCTAAAATCTAAAATGATATAATTCCCTCTCAATAGAATAGAAAGCTCTAGGGAGGCAATCATGTCAGACTGGAAAGTAATTGGCGGCGGAGTTACAGCACCGAGAGGATATCGAGCATCGGGAATTACAGCGGGTTTGAAGCCTTCAGGCTTGCCGGATTTAAGTTTAATTTTGTCAGAAGTAGACGCGATCGCCGCAGGAGTCTTCACCACATCGACAGTCCGGGCTGCTTGCGTGGACTATTGCCGCCAGCGCTTGCAAGCAAAACCCAGCGCCAAAGCTATTTTGTGCAATGCAGGACAAGCCAATGCAGCTACTGGCGAACTCGGCTTGGCCGATGCCCTCGAAAGTGCCAAATTGTTGGGAGAAGCCCTGAACATTCCCTCAGAATCAATTCTGTTGGCCTCCACTGGAGTCATCGGACAGCGGATTAAAATGGAACCGCTAAGGGCGGGAATTCCGAAATTAGTTGCTGAGGCTTCCTCCACTGGTTCGGATGCGGCTGCTAAGGCGATTTGTACGACTGATTTAGTGCCGAAAACGATCGCCCTGGAAACCATGTTTGGCGATCGACCGGTGCGCATCGGCGGCATTTGCAAAGGTTCGGGAATGATTCACCCGAATATGGCAACAATGCTAGCATTTGTAACTTGCGATGCAGCAGTGTCGTCGCATTTGTGGCAGGAAATGTTGAGTCGCGCGGCTGACAGAAGTTTCAATCAAATTACTGTTGACGGAGACACGAGTACCAACGATTCGCTAATTGCTTTGGCGAACGGTCAATCGCGCACGCCGGCCATTACGGAAATGGGCCCGGATGCTGAAAAATTAGAGGCGATGCTGACAGAAGTTTGCGTGCATTTGGCAAAGGCGATCGCCCGCGACGGCGAAGGTGCAACTTGTTTGGTGGAAGTGCAAGTTAGCGGCGCGCCGGATGAAGTTTCTGCGAGTAAAATTGCCAAAACAATTGTCGGTTCTTCTTTGGTGAAAGCTGCTATTTTCGGACGCGATCCGAATTGGGGCAGAATTGCAGCGGCGGCTGGGCGCGCGGGCGTTCCGTTTGAACAGGAGAATTTACTGATTCAATTGGGTGATTTTTTAATGATGGAAAACGGTCAACCGAAGGAGTTCGATAAATCTGCTGCGAGTAATTATATGAAAGCGGCGGCGGCTGGCGAATATTTGAAAGCCGATACGGTTTTGATTCAGGTTGGTGTCGGGAATGGCGCTGGTTTTGCGAAAGCTTGGGGATGCGATTTGAGCTACGACTACGTGAAGATTAATGCCGAGTATACGACTTGATCTCAATTCCGTAAATTAGCCCATGCGGTTAGAAACCGCAACTACACAAACACTCACGCTTGAAAATTGGGTCTGAAGCCTCCCCCTAAACGGGGGAAATCAAACAAAATTATTCATTGCTCCAATCCTCTTCTATCGATGGAAGAGGTAGCTGTCAACTGTCAACAGTCAACTGTCAACTGATGAACCGCCTGGGCGGGTTGAAGAAATTTAGTCCGCGCAGGCAATTCGATTGTGCGCGCCCGGTTTGTATTTAAGATTTGAGATTTAAGAAATCAGCAGCACGATTTTTCCGGTAACAGAACCTGCTTCTAATAATTCGTGGGCGGCTTGGGCTTGTTCTAGGGGAAAGGTTTTGCTGACGTGAATTTTGAGTAAGTTGCGATCGCACAAATCAGCGCATTTCTGCAAAATACGAGCTTGCTGTTGCTGTTCCTCTACCAAACCTTGCAGCATCGGTGTTAACATTAATACCAAACTAATTCGCAGATTTCGCATTCTCGCTGTTTTCAAATTGCCTAAAGCCGGATCGGGTTCCAAAATAGTTACCAAATCTCCATAAATCTTCACAGCCGGAATAGTTTGGTAAAAAGTTTCTCCCCCGACTGTATCGAAAGCCAAGTCAACTCCTTCTCCCTGCGTCCAACTCAAAACCCGATCGACCGCATCGGCATTTTTGTATAAAATAACTTCATCGGCGCCTAATTGCTTTACAAATTCGGCTTTTGTTTCGGAGCTGACGGTAGTGCAAACCTCAGCACCCTCTAACTTCGCCAATTGTATCGCGACGTGACCGACACCGCCGGCACCGGCTTGAACTAGCACTTTTTGGCCTGATTGCAAGCGCCCTCGATCGTACAGCGATTCCCATGCTGTAATCAAAACTAACGGCGCAGCAGCCGCCTCAGCAAAACTTAAAGCAGCAGGCTTGATGGCGAGAAAGCGTTCGTCTACAACGGCAAATTCGGCATAAGTACCGATCGGCCCGCCCAAATCGCCATTGCAGAAAAAAACCTCGTCTCCCACTTGAAAACTCAGCCGCGGCAGTACCGACAGCCTCTACGACTCCAGCACCGTCGCACCCCAAAACGTGAGGAGTTTTCTCGGGGTAAAAAGTGCCGCGCGATCGCAATTTAGTATCTATCGGATTGATACCAGCCGCCCGCAACCTTACCAAAACCTCTGTTTCTGTTTGTATAGTAGGAGCGGGGATATCTTGCAGTTTCAATACGGACGGGCTTCCGGGGGTTTCAAAAACGATCGCGGCCGTAGCTGTTATTAACTTCCATTGTCGCCTTCACCTGCGATTGTACCTTGTATGCGTTACTCATCCGTAACGATGTTTAGTTATTTTTAAATAGATTGGCTTCAGGTAACTACTATAATTGTCTAGCGGTGCTAATCGATGTTCGATCTAAATTTATTTCTTTACTTTAAGATTTTTGCATACTTTCTCGGATTATCGGTGACTTTAGCCTTTGCAATCGCAATTTATCTGAAGTTACAGCGAAGGCTTCCTAATCTACCACAGGGACAACAACAAAAATATTTGCCCGAATTCAACCCTGACGATTTATCTACAGGATCAAAAGTTCGGAAAAATATTTTGATTTTATCCAACTTGAATTTGTTGGGATCGACTGACAAATTATTGGGTAAAGTTGTAGGTATTAGTCGTAGCCTATTATTCACCAAACAACAGCCCCAAACTGTGAATTATTTGCCTGTTATCGAGCCTGCAACGGCGAAAACTATAAATCTGAGCATGGAAGATTCGATCGCGGAAAATACCGACATATATCCCAAAGTTAGCGCTTCCAAACAATTAGAAGAAGACTTGTTGAGTGACATCCTAGCAGGTACTGATTCGCCGGGAGGGGCAGAATTTTTTGATGCCTTAGTTCGCCACTTAGCCTCAGCACTCGGAGTTCGCAGCGCCGTTGCTTCCAAATCGATTAAGTCGATCGAACGCGCCGATGCTAATCCCGATAAATTGCAAGTTATCAGTTTTTGGAGTAACGGAGAGCAGCAGCCAAACTTTGAATGCGACACTGCCAATACTCCCGAAGGACTGGTGTTCGAGCAGGCAATGTACTCCTGTCCGGACTGCCTCCTGGAAACCTTCCCAGAAGACCGGAGACAGGTGGTTACAGGTGCGCGCAGTTTCCTGGGAGCCTTGCTCAAAAACTCTTACGGCGAACCTTTAGGGATTATTTGTATTTTCCACGATCGACCCCTGCTAGAAGCGCATCTTGCCAAATTCCGGCTAATTCTCAGCATTTTTGCGGGGCGGGCGGCCGCCGAATTAGAGCGGCAGCGCCTAGAAGCAGCACTGTGCACCGTAGAAGCGAAATACTGCGCCCTTGTAGAACAAATGCCGGCTGTCACCTACATTTCTCCCCTCAACCGTAACGCTGCCAAACTTTACATCAGCCCGCAAATTGAGACTTTTCTCGGTTATTCTGTGGCCCAATGGAAGGCAGATCCAGACTTGTGGCTGAAACTCGTTCACCCAGAAGACCGCGATCGCGTGCTAGTTGAAAACGCTACACAGAAATTCACTGACGGAGAAGATATTTTTGGCGACGCGCCGCTGGTTTCAGAGTACCGCGCGATCGCCCGCAACGGCCGAGTTGTCTGGTTTCGCGATCGCGCGATCGCAGTTCGCGATGAAGCAAGCAAGTCCGTCATCCTTCAAGGCGCCATGTTTGACATCACGGAGACTAAAGTAGCCGCCAGCGCGCTGCTTGCTAGCGAATACCGCTATTACACCTTGGCAAAAATACTGCCGGTCGGGATTTTCCGCGCCGACGCTGCGGGAGATTGCTTGTACGTTAACGAGCGATTTTTGGAGATGGCCGGACTGACGGCGCCAGAGGCACTGGGCGAAGGTTGGGCCGAGAGTTTGCATCCCGAAGACCGCGATCGCGTTTTGAGCCACTGGTACCGCGCTGTCAAAGAGAAGCTGCCTTGTAAGTTAGAGTACCGCTTTTGCAATGGCGACCGCACAACCTGGGTATTTTGGCAAGCAGTGCCGGAAATTGCCAACAGCGGGGAAATTCTCGGCTATCTCGGCACGCTAACCGATATCAGCGATCGCAAGCAGGCAGAATTCGCGCTGCAACAGGCCGAAGAGAAATACCGCAGCATCTTTGAAAACGCGATCGAGGGAATTTTCCAGACGACGGATGATGGACGCTACCTCAGCGCTAACCCTGCTTTGGCTAGAATTTATGGCTACGAGTCGGCCGCGGAACTGATCGCAAATATCCGCAATATCGATCGCCAACTCTACCTCGATCCCAGCCGCCGCGTCGAGTTTTTGCGCGCGATCGAAACACACGGTTCTGTGTCTGAGTTCGAGTCTCAAGTTTACCGCGCTGACGGAACCACAATTTGGGTTTCCGAGAACGGGCGGGCTGTTCGCGATGCTGACGGCAGTTTACTCTACTACGAAGGCACTGTCGAAGATATCACCCTGCGCAAAATAGCAGAAGAGAAGTTAGTACACGATGCTTTGCACGATACGCTAACGGGTTTGCCCAACCGAGCTTTATTTATGGATCGCTTGGGACACGCGATCGAGCTTTCAAAACGCCGTCCCGAAGTTTGGTTTGCGGTGCTGTTTATCGATCTCGACCGCTTTAAGGTGGTGAATGACAGTTTGGGGCATTTAGTGGGCGATCGCTTGCTGATCGCGATCGCGCAGCGCTTGGAAGTCTGTTTGCGCGCTGGAGATACCGTTGCCCGTCTCGGCGGCGACGAATTCGCTATTTTGCTGGAAAATATCAAAAACACCGAGGATGCGACGCACATTGCCGAACGAGTGCAGGCGGAACTGGCAGAGCCTTTTTACCTCAACGAATATCAAGTTTTTACCAGTGCTAGCATTGGCATTGTTTGTTCTGGTTTGCCGCAGCCGCCAACCGAAAGCAGCGAACTTTCGTTGGCGAAGCCCTCGCAGAGGATCGCCCGAAATCTGGAAAATGCCGATCGGGAAACTGCTTTATCTTCCGAATCCCCGGTTCCGAATGTACCGTTCCGAACATTGTACGATCGACCAGAAGAACTGCTGCGAGACGCAGATGCCGCCATGTATCATGCTAAGGGATTGGGCAAAGCTCGCCACGAAGTTTTCGACTTAAGTATGCACACTCGCGCCGTCGCCCTGTTGCAACTGGAAAACGATTTGCGGCGCGCTTTAGACTCCCAGGAATTTCGGCTTTACTACCAGCCCATTGTCTCTCTAACTAGCGGTAGAATCAGCGGTTTTGAAGCGCTGCTGCGGTGGTATCACCCGCTGCGGGGTTTAGTATCTCCCGGTGAGTTTATTTTAGTCGCAGAAGAAACTAGATTGATAGTACCTATTGGTTGGTGGATGATGCGATCGGCTTGCCGCCAGATCCACCAATGGCATCAAATATTTCCCGCAAATCCGCCGCTGACAGTCAGCGTCAACCTTTCTAACCAACAATTTAAACAGCCGGATTTAATCGATCGCCTTCGCGAAATTTTAGAAGAAACTCAGCTTGATCCGCGCACTTTAAAGTTAGAAATTACTGAAGGTGTGATCATGGACAATGCCGAATCAGCAGCGGCAATCCTCGCGGAATTAAAAAATTTAGAAATTCAATTATATATTGACGATTTCGGCACTGGCTATTCTTCTTTGAGCCGCCTGCACACTTTTCCCACTGATGCTTTAAAGATCGATCGAGCTTTTGTCAGCCGCATGACTGAAGATGAAGGAAACGAAGCCATCGTACAGACTATTTTAATTTTAGCCAGCCATTTAGGTATGGATGTAATTGCTGAAGGAATCGAAACCATCGAACAGCTTAATTTGCTCAGAGCCCTGCAATGCGAATACGGACAGGGATACTTTTTCTCGAAGGCGGTAGACAGCATCGCCGCCACACTTTTGATAGAAAGTCAACCTGAATGGTAATTTGACTGTTGACTATTTGCTGTTTCTATGACTACAAACTGAGAGGTGGCTAGTTGTCTTTGGAAGTGAGTCTGATAGACTTGCGGAAGTTATAACTTTTACCGAATAATAGTGTCCCAAACGCTAGAGTCATAAAAATAACAAACGTGAGTTTTTCCTAAGAAGCGTTGGAGGAAAGAAGAAGATTTTGCATAAACTTTTTTGTAAATCATTTTATCTGAAGAACTTCCTTTAGGTAACGGAGTCTTATCCGCAAGCCAGTCTTGATTAGAATAGTAGTCAATCCAAGTATTGATTGTGGCATTGTTTAAGCATTTATTTATTTCTATCTCTCCCCAATTAGATTTATAAGATAAAACCTTTAAAGCTCCACCTAAAGTAATGTATTGAAAAGTTTTTTGACTGTGATATTCAGCGAGAGTATCTGTCCCGACAGCCACACCAAAGCTATAAGCTAATATAGTTATTCTATCATAATCATGGCTCTCAAATACGTCTCCGAGAATTTGTACTACTCTACTACGAGTCTTTGATCTGATTTTACTACCCTCTGCATCTTCCCCTAAATATGATGCGGAGAATTCAAATATATCAATAATTGAATTGATGGGTAAAAAGCTTGATAAAATACTAATAAACAACCACAAATACCACCCTTTCATTGCTTCACCCAAAAATCCAATTTTTTGTGCAAACTCCGGCGGAATTGACCCGCCCAAAAAACTATTGGTTTGTCCGATAGCTATCATAACTGCCGCTAAAATTCCGTAATACCAACCTGCGAATAAAATAGCGGAAACAATCAAATTTATAAATAAAGAAGGAGATTCCTTAATAGACAGCCAAATAGGAGAAATAAACCAATATATCAAGACTTCACCACCTCTAATAAATTTAGTTTTTTCATCTTTTTGACTCAGTTTATTACTAGCGAATATATCCATGTAATAAGCTTCATAAATGTCAATTGTTTTGTACAACTCTTGCTCGTTATAAATGGAAAACTTTTTTCCTGTATGCCCTGCAATTTTAATTTCACCATTATCTTGAACACTAAAACTTTCTAGCTGCTCACTTAAAGATCCACAAAAGATTTCAAGAAACTCATTTTTTTCTTGAGTATTTAGACCGGGTACTAAAATTATAACTTCATTAGGAACTGGCATAAACTTTCAGACCTTATAATAATAAAAAGTGTCTTTAATTCAAGGTTAACCGTCAACCGTCAACAGTCAACCGTCAACAGTCAACCCTCAACTAACTTAAACTTTCGCTTCCAAAGACTTGAGAAACTCAGTATTTACGCCCGACTCCCGCGTCATGGCAATTTTACCAGTCCGAGCAATTTCCTTAATCCCAAATCTATTCAGAACTTGGACGATCGCCACCATCTTACCCGGATCTCCGACAACTTCCAAAGTCAGCGTATCATCACCAATATCCACCACTCGCGCTCTAAAAATTTGAGCTAACTCAATTATCTCCGATCGCGTCCCCGTAGCAGCATTCACTTTCAGCAACATCAACTCCCGTTCCACACAGGGAATTTCGGTTATATCCTGAACTTTCAGCACGTTAATCAACTTGTACAGTTGCTTAGTCAACTGCTCGATAATCTGGTCATCTCCCGGTACAACCATCGTAATCCGAGACACTCCCACTTGCTCCGCCGGGCCTACAGCCAGACTTTCAATGTTAAAGCCCCGGCGGGCGAACAAACCAGCAATTCGGGTGAGGACACCCGCTTCATCTTCAACTAAAACCGAAAGAGTGTGTTTCATTTATCCCAAAAAACGCATTTCGTGCAATTCTACTGTCGCCAATTCGCCTTTTAGCAGAAGTGCACGGTCATTGAACCTGCATTAAACAATGATAGAGGAGACGGAGGAAACGGAGGAGACGGCAGT
>JANNOR010000297.1:0-15351 GCA_031399265.1 Cyanobacteria bacterium SOY_34_metabat_3
CGTAGAGCAAGCTGAAATCTATTTTTTCGTACCCCTCAATCTGAAAAGCTCGATCGGTAGATGTAAACGTAGCTTGAATGTCACCCATAAAATTTTTGCACTTTCATGTCAATAAGTAACTGTAAGCATTCAGGCACTATCAAAAACGCTGAATCTTTTTGCAGAAAAGCTTTCTAGGCATTCGCTTGACAAAATTGTCATTCGATAGATTCTCAACCATCAACCTAAAAACTTGTTTTCAGAGCTGCTTATTAAGAAGAGGTTAAATACTTCCTACAGAGTTTAGACTAAAAGCCCTGCTAGGAGCCATTTTAGATCGCCTCAATACTTACACCTCAGTTAACATAACGGATTTCTGAGATTTATTCAACCTTATTCAACAAAATTCCCTAATACCTCTTGGGGAATAGAGGATAATCTAGCTATTCCACATTATTCAAAAGGGGTGTATCTCATTTTTGCAAGTATATTCGTAGGGGCGAAGCATTTCGGCAGTAAATCTCTGGTTCTCACTAATAAATTGTCTGCCGAAATGCTTCGCCCTTGCCAAATACCAGATGCACCCATTCAAAAGTTTACGAGGATATCGGTCTTTTAGAGGGTATGTGTGTTGCAGTACAAAAAGTTAATCAAATGCGGCCACTCGTCAAAATTGGAACTTGGAATTGTGGGCATTGTTGGCAAAATATGCCTTGTAGAATTTACAGTATTCGATCTGACGATACATCCGGGGCGATCGCCAGATTTGCTTCGCCCGACAGCACTTGAACAGCAGACGCAGCAGGTAATTGCTCGTAAGAACTTCCACCCAAACCATTAACTTGACGCATCAAAGTGCCCATTTCCAAAGCATTCATCGCATAATTCCAGCCCAAATTGCTCTTAATTCCGGCCCTTTCCAAAGCTTGCTGCATCGTATCAGTCGTCACCACCCCAAAAATCACTGGTACTCCGCTTTGAAAAGCCGCCGCCGCAATTCCTTTAGAAACTTCGCCAGCTACAAAATCGAAATGAGGAGTTTGGCCTCGAATTACCGCACCCAGACAAATCACTGCATCGTAGCGGCGAGAAAAAGCAGCTTGACGAGCAATTAAAGGAATTTCAAAACATCCTGGAACCCAATAAAAATCAACTTGATTACCGTGAGGATTGATATCAACCCCGTGGCGTTTCAAACAATCTTGACATCCCTCCAAAAGTTTGTTGACTACCATATCGTTAAAACGACCGATGACGATCGCAAACCGCAAAGATTCAGTTTGAGTAAAAGTTCCCTCGAAAACAGTCATAGTGCTCTAGTTTAGATTTTAGGTTTTAGATTTTAGTTTTTTGTTTGTGAGAAGACGAAAGTTAGAAAGCCGAAACATTTCATCTGGACTTCAAGTGCAAAAATATACAGGCTAGCACGGTCTGAAAAAATCCGAGTTTGTAGCAAATACTGAATGCCTTTTAATCTCAGGCGAATGCCTTCAACTTTCTACCTTTTACCTTCTTTATTCGATTGTATTGGGTGAATTTAAACCACCAAAAAGTTTAATACACCCACTGCAATAACCAGAAGAAACCAGAGACCAGAACCCACAAAAATCAAGGATTTAGACTGATTCCAGTTTTGGGGAGAAGCATAGGCAACTGGAACGCCGACCACCATCACAAATGACAGGAGTACCAGACCGAGTAAAACGACTTGAAACAGAATTGATAACATCTTTTCTCCTTTCGATATAGCGGTGGATTGATTAGAATTGTCACTCCCCAGCGTGAATTCGTGGGGATTCTACAGTTTTTGAAAGTCTTGCAACGATCAATCGGGAGATTATCGGCTTATAAAATTCGACTCGCCCATGCAAATTCTCAGTTGCGCTTTCCAGGCGTCAGCGGCAATGCGAGATTTTCATCAATTTTATCATTGTTCGCTACAGCGGGGAAAACTGGCAAGGTTAAGTTAAAGCCCGATCGACCGCTCCGGCCTGTGAGCGCCAGAAATTGTTACTGTGAGAGTGAGAGATGCGGGATTTTCGGCTATGGACTTAGTTTTGTGCCACACAACAGCAGATTTTGATAGCTTGGGAGCAGCCGTGGGACTTTGCGTGCTGCGCCCCGGTAGCAGGATTGTGCTCGCGGGCGGGTGTCACCCGACGGTGCGGGATTTTTTGGCGCTACACCGCGACGAGTACCCGCTGATTGAACGCCGATCGGTAAATCCGCAACAAATTCGATCGATTAGTATAGTTGATGCCTCACAGCGCGATCGTTTGGGAAAAGCCGCCGAGTGGCTGGATTTGCCACACCTGAGCGAAATAGCTGTTTTTGACCACCACCTACAGGCTGATTTGGACATTCCCGCCACTGTTACCCAAATCGAAGCAGTCGGGGCGACCACTACATTAATTGTCGAAAAGCTACAAGCGCATAGCGATCGAGAATTTCGCCTTCAGCCTTCGGAAGCAACAGTCATGGCCCTCGGTATTCACGTGGATACAGGTTCCCTTACCTTTGACGGCGCAACGGCGCGAGATGCAATGGCTTTGGCGTGGTTGATGCAACAGGGAGCGAGTTTGCGCGTAATCGCTGAATATGTAGAACCTGCTTTGTCTCCTCAATTGCAGGATTTGCTGAAGGAAGCGCTCGATAATTTGCGATCGGAAATTTTGCACGGTTATACCGTAGCTTCGGTGCTGCTATCTACAGAAGCCTTCGTGCCCGGACTTTCGGCGCTGGCTTCTCGGTTGCTCGATTTGACTGAAACCGATGCTCTACTTTTAGGCAATGTTTATAAGTTTAACGAAAACGACAACAACCGCAACATCGCTGAATCGGCAATTTCCAACCGCTTAACTATTATCGGTCGATCGCGCATCGACAACACAAACCTCAGCGAATTGTTCAAACCCCTCGGCGGCGGAGGCCACGCCAGCGCCGCTTCCCTCGCTACCCGCGATGTCGATCCAGAATTGACTTTAAATCAGTTAGCTGACGCGCTCAAAGCTCAAATCCCTCACCCTCCCACAGCCCGCGAGTTAATGTCGTCTCCGGTGCGGAGTATTCGCCCAGAAACCTCCGTGGGTGAGGCTCACCGTATCCTCCTCCGTTACGGACATTCGGGGCTTTCGGTGGTCGATGCGGGCGATGGCGTCCCGCCCCGCAAGCTACGGCTGGCGGGAATTATCTCGCGCCGCGACATTGACATCGCCCTGCACCACGGCTTCAGTCACGCTCCTGTCAAGGGTTACATGACTCCGCAGCTCAAAACCATCACTCCCGATACCTTGCTCCCAGAAATTGAAGCTTTGATGGTGACATACGATATCGGGCGTTTACCTGTATTAGAAAACGGCCAACTGGTGGGAATTGTGACTCGCACTGACGTGTTGCGGGAATTGCACCAGCAAAAAGGGCGAGACAGGGGAAGCAATGCCCAATTGTCCCATCGTCATCAGCCTGAGTCGGTTGAGCAGTTGTTGCGATCGGGCATTAGTGCAGAATTATGGCAATTATTGTCGATCGCAGCCAATATTGCCCAAAAGCGCGGCTGGCAACTTTATATTGTCGGTGGAGCTGTTCGCGATTTATTGTTAGCAGCGGACGATAAACTCGCGCTAACTGATATAGATTTGGTAGTGGATGGAAACTGCGGTTCCGATGATTCCGGCGCTGGTGTCGAATTAGCTGCATCACTCCAGAAATTATACCCAGACTCGCGTTTAGACGTTCACGGTCAATTTCAAACCGCCGCGCTTTTGTGGAATAAAGACTCTGATTTCGGCTCGTTGTGGGTGGATATCGCGACTGCTCGCACTGAATTTTATGCTTATCCGGCGGCAAATCCTGAAGTTGAAGCGAGTTCGATCCGTCAAGATTTGTACCGCAGGGATTTTACAATTAATGCGCTGGCTGTGCGGTTGGGCGTTCCCCGCAGCGGCGAATTGTTAGATTTTTTTGGCGGTTTGCAAGATTTGGAAGCGCGGCAAATTCGAGTTTTGCACGCTAACAGTTTTATCGAAGATCCGACGCGAATTTATCGGGCTGTGCGGTTTGCAGTGCGGTTGGGATTTGAAATTGAGTCGCAGACGGAAGGATATATCCGCCATGCTGTCGAAAGCGGGATTTATTACCGCATTCAGGGAGAAAATGGCCGAGCTCCGGCTTTGGAAACTCGCCTCAAAAGCGAATTGAAATACATTTTGCAAGCTCCTTACTGGAAAGTTGCTTTGCAAATGCTGGGAGATTTGCAGGCTTTGCGCTGCATTCATCCGACTTTGGAGTTGGATCGCGAATTGTGGCGGCAATTGCGTTTGCTCGATCGATGTTTGAATGGAAGGAAGAAGGAAGAAGGAAGAAGGAAGAAGGAAGAAGGAAGAAGGAAGAAGGAAGAAAAAGAAACTATTCCCAATTCCCGATGCCCAATTCCCGATGCGCAATTCCCGATGTCCAATTCCCAATTCCCAATTCCCAATTCGCAATTCCCAACAATCAATATTCCCGATTGGCTGATGCGGCTGGAAGTTTTGATCGCTTATTTAGCACCGGAATATCGGGACAAGGTGGCGGCAAATCTTCAGTTACCGGCAGATAGCATTAAGCGGCTGGAAGTTTTGGAAACGCGAAATCAGGAATTAGCAAAAGGTTTACTGAAGTGTAATTTACCCAGTCAATTGGTGTTTCTGTTGAGAAATTATGAGTTACCGTTGTTAATTGCGATCGCCCTACAAAGCCCCCGAAGTGTCCGCCGCCAGATTTGGGAATATCTCACCAAGTGGGCTAATGTTGAACCGCCTTTGAATGGCAACGATTTGAAGGCTTTGGGTTACAAGCCCGGGCCTGGGTTTAAACGGATGTTGGATGATTTGTTGGCGGCGACTTTGGATGGCCATTTGGGCGATCGTACTGATGCGAGTTCTTTCTTAGCACAACGTTACCCTCAAGCTTAGTACGGTGCGTCAGCCGCGCCTTATTTTCTCTGTAGTCGATCGGCTAATTGCTGACGCACCATACTAAATTTTGAGTTTTCAGTTCAAAACAGGCTAACAAGCCGTTAGCGCATCCCGCCCCTACGGGGGCTACGCCAACGAAGAGGATCGTACATTATTGATATTTCGAGAATCAAGGTGAAAAAACAGCGCCCTCCTGGTTTAATCGCAATTGTCCTTTACAAAACTTTTGTTGCTTCCCTCTTGAGTGTAACTTCCATCGCTTTGCTTTTAACACTGAAGAATCATCAAGCCTTGGAGGATTTTTCGGATTCTTTATTCTTAGAAACAAAACTGAAAATTGTTGAATTTTTATTAGACAAAATTCTAATTGTCAAACCTAAAACCTTACTATTTAGCGGAATGGCTGCCGGACTGTATGCAGTTTTAACTGCTGTTGAGGCGGTGGGTTTATGGTGCGAAAAAGGCTGGGCAACAATCTTAGTTTTAGTGCTGGTAGGCATTAGTATCCCGCCTGAAATTTATGAGTTAGTTCAGGGTATAACTGTACTTAAGTTAGTCGTATTTATCGCAAATGTAGCCGTGTTATGGTATTTGCTGCACCATTTGCCCAAGCACGGTAAGGGATCTTAAAGTTCCCATGATTCAGAGGAAACTGACTTGGTTTTATAAATGTCACCATTTCCATTCCTGCACCATAAAATGGCTTATAAGTCAATAAAAAATCTAAAAATTTACAAAAAGCAGATTTTTGTAAAGATTTGCTAAAGCACAGAGGGGTTATACCCCCTATGAGTTATAGTCATACGATATAGATGCACCCTGATGGCTTTCCCGTTCCACAAGAGCGGGATTTTTATTGGCAAAATATTGTGTTAAGTTTTCAAACGGCCGCTACAGATAGAATTGGTGGAACATTCCCATCAAACGATCGCCAGATGCCAAAATATCACAGCTTTCAGCAAAGCCGCGGGTTCGGAGCGATCGGTTCGATCGCCCTGACTCGGAGAAACAACCCAAAGGCGGTAGCATAGTTTGGGAACCGGCATCAACTGAAGATGAACTTAGCGCCAGCAACAGTCCTGCAACAGGGCAAATATACAATTAACGCGACTTTAGGCATAGGAGGGTTCGGCATCACTTACCGAGCTATCCACACCCATTTAAACCAAACCGTCGTACTCAAAACCCTCAACGAAAGTCTGCGCCAACACCCAGCATCTGCCCAGTTTCAGCAGCAGTTTATTGCCGAAGCCCAACGCCTGTCGCGGTGCCAGCATTCCAACATCGTCAGGATAATCGACTTTTTTGAAGAAGCCGGGCAATCTTTTATTGCGATGGACTACATTCCCGGCCAAACTCTCGCCCAAATAGTAGAAACTGGTAAGCCACTGCCAGAAGCCCAGGCCCTGCACTACATTCGGCAAATAGCCTCAGCCGTAAGTACAGTTCACGAGAGCGGATTACTGCACCGAGACATCAAGCCCGACAATATGATCCGGCGAGATGATTCTCACCTGGTAATGTTGATAGACTTCGGCATTGCTCGCGACTTTACAGCCGGCACCAAACAAACCCACACGAACTTACTGTCCCCAGGGTATGCGCCGATCGAACAATACCTCTATGACGGTAAATGTACACCAGCCACAGACATCTACGCGATCGCAGCTACCCTCTACTACTTGCTTTCGGGCGTGCCGCCCGTAGCAGCACCCCTGCGCGAGCGCATTCCCCTGACTGATTTGCGGCAATTTCAGCCCAAAATCAGCCCGGGAATCGAGCGAGCAATTCTTCAGGGACTCGAAATCGACGCCCGCAACCGCCCCCAGACACTGGAACATTGGCTTACCATGCTGCAAGAAACAGAGCAAGCACCAGCAGATAGAAAAGGCAAGCAAAGTCTGCGATTGCCCGCACCTCCCCCGCCGCAGTTGACTTTGCTTGCCTTTGTCGTAACGGCTGCAATTGCAGGCTGGATGGGTTTTGACCTAGCATGGCGCTATAACAGCAGCAGTCTCAGCAGCAACGGCTCCGCAACTCAATCCTTCCCATCTCTGGAAGATTTGCTCAAATCCCGCGATTTGTCTGGGCCGATGTTCGGACAGCCGTCTGTCGAAAGCAGCCCTCTGCCGCCGATCGAACTCAACAAGCGCCCCAAACCCACCTCAGACAGCAGCAGCAACATTCCCGAACCGATCGACCCCTCAGCAGCTAGCGCCCAACCTTCTGAATCTCCAAGCCCGGAAACTCCCGTCCCAGAACCCGAGGCGTCACCGACCGCGTCCCCGAAGCCCGAGCCCGAAGCACAGGCTTCTGAGTCCCCAATTCCAGAGCCTCAAGCCGAAATTGAGCGCGCACCCCAACCAACATCCGCACCGGTACCGGAAGTTGCACCCCTGCCGCCGATACCGCCGAGCTACTCGCCTCCGGCACCAGTCGCCCCTAGTGCCAAGAGTCCTGAAACGTTGCCGCCGTCGGAATCCGCGCCCGCAGCAGCGCCGGCAGAACCGCCAATACCGAGCCGCAGCGGCAGCAATTCAGATAATAGTTCGATCGCCCCTTACTCGCCGCCCCCTGTTGCAGAACCGATTGTCCCTTTTCCTGAACCTGCGACCAATTAGGATAATTTTGGTTGTTAAAAGTGCCGACAAATACTTGATTTTATGACGAGAGCAAATATCGATCGATTGTGGCTCGAATAACGCCCTTGGGTGCCGCCGACCATTTGGCAAAACCTGCCATTTACTGGAAAAATCTCAACAGTAGCGGGCTGAGTTTATCGCATATTTTCTATTCCCTCTGCAATCCAAATCCGCTGGAAATTTTTTCCTAAATTTTTGAAATTTTGATTGAATTTATGTTAAATTTTAGGCAGACCGTACAAGTGATGTGAAGCCGCGCACCGATCGTCGAGGCGAAACCAAAAGAAAGTTGAGAAACACGTGAGCAACACAGGCTCGGGGAATCCAATCTGCGGTCGAGGTTGGTCAAGGAGGCATCGGGGTGATACGCACCGCAGGCAAAAAAAAGTGGTTTGTTTCGCTGCTGTGCCAGAGTCGCGGATCGCTTCCGGCAAACTTCCTGTATTTAGAAGCACCATCGGTGTTGTTGACACTCTGGGCTGTTTCACAGACGGAGATTCTTGAGAGTTTTGGGTCTTAATACCTTGATTGCGCTTAGTTCCCAGGCTGACCGCCATGTCTCCTCTGTGAATGTTTTGGGCGTAGACTTTCCACAGTCCGGCGGTAGGTTTTAAAATTTTGTGGGATCTGGTTATTCTGCTATATTCATTTGTTGAAATCCGTGTGTTACATTAGTTAACAGTCGAAAAAGCCGTCCAGCTTATGACGCGGTTTGAAGCCCAACTTTCCGAGAAGCAAGTTATAATTTGTTGCGGAAGCGCACAGAGATTTTTATATGAGTAAACCCCCAGTTCATGCTTTTTTTGTAGGCAGAGCACTTGCCGAAGCACTGTACGAGCAATTAGAAAGTGCAGCAACCAACGCTTTCTCCGAACTCGGCAAATTTGACGCCGAACAAAGAGAACGCCTGCGCCAATTCACCGATCGAGTTGTGGAACGGGCAAATCGATCGGCCGATGGGGCGATGCAGACCAGAACTGGCACTGCAACCACCACCGCCATTCAAGACATCCGTCCCGCCGAGTTGCAAGCGACTATTGACGAGCTGCGCGCCGAAGTTGCCCTGGTGCGCTCCGAATTGCAGCGCTACCGCAGCAGTTTGCCCTAATTCGGGCGATCGCAAAAACTATTTACTTTCGCGAGCGCTCTTCGATGCGCTCGGAGCGCTCCTGCCTGCCATCAAAGCAACAACATAAAATAAGCAATTTGGGAACCCAAGTGTCTGCTCTCCTTGATGACTCTGTTAATCGCCAGCGCTCCACCCTGCAGACTGGCGAAGCCGATGAGCCAAAAACTACTGCTGGTAAATCCTACAAAAGTAAAGCTTATCGCTGGAACCGCGAAAAATACTCCCGCCAGCGGCGCTTCTTCGACATTTGGGCCTTTGTCTTGCTCTGGCTGGCTTCGCTTTGGCTCGACAGCAAAAATTGGAGCTACTGGGGAGGCGTGACTGAAGACAAGAAAGTTGCCAGACGCCGCTTTCAAGCTATCTGGGTTCGAGAAACACTATTGGATTTAGGCCCGACTTTCATTAAAGTCGGACAATTATTTTCCACCCGCGCCGACTTATTTCCGGCAGAGTTTGTCGAGGAACTTTCTAAGCTGCAAGATAAAGTGCCTGCTTTCAGCTACGAGCAGTTAGAGGTAATTGTCAAGCAAGATTTGGGCAAGACTGTTGAGGAACTCTACCGCAGCTTTGACCCGGTTCCTCTGGCCGCAGCCAGTCTGGGTCAGGTACACAAAGCTCAACTTCACTCAGGCCCGGAAGTGGTGGTTAAGGTGCAGCGGCCTGGACTGCGGAAGCTGTTCGAGATTGATTTGCAAATTCTCAAAGGAATCGCCCGCTATTTTCAAAACGATCCTAAGTGGGGCCGCGGCCGAGATTGGATGGGGATTTATGAGGAATGCTGTCGCATTCTGTGGCTGGAAATTGACTATCTCCACGAAGGCCGCAATGCTGATACTTTTCGCCGCAATTTTAGCACCTGCGACTGGGTGCAGGTGCCGCGGGTTTATTGGCGGTACGCGGCTCCGCGAGTGCTGACTTTGGAATACTTACCGGGGATTAAAATCAGCCACTATGAGGCTTTGGAGGCTGCTGGAATCGATCGAAAGTCGATCGCCCAAAGGGGAGCTGAAGCTTATTTGCGGCAGTTGCTCAACGATGGCTTTTTCCACGCTGACCCACACCCAGGCAATATCGCTGTTAGTGCTGACGGATCTCTGATTTTCTACGATTTTGGCATGATGGGGCAAATCCAGTCAAACGTCCGCGAAGGACTGATGGAGACGCTCTACGGCATTGCTTCCAAGGACGGGCAGCGCATTATGGATTCTCTAATCAATTTGGGAGCTTTGGTTCCTACAGGCGATATGAGTCCCGTGCGCCGCAGCATCCAGTTTATGCTGGATAACTTCATGGACAAGCCTTTTGAAAATCAGTCGGTGAGCGCGATTACTGACGACCTCTACGATATTGCCTACGGTCAACCTTTTCGCTTCCCAGCTACCTTTACTTTTGTAATGCGAGCTTTTTCGACGATTGAAGGCGTGGGCCGGGGTTTAGATCCCGAGTTTAACTTTATGGAGGTGGCACAACCTTTTGCCATGCAGCTTATGACTAATGGAAATGGCTCTGATGCAAGTAGCAGCATTTTTAACGAAATCGGCCGTCAGGCGGCTCAGGTGAGTTCGACTGCTTTGGGTTTGCCGCGCCGGATTGAGGAGACTATTGACAAGCTCGAACAGGGAGATTTACGGATTCGCGTTCGTTCAGCCGAAGCAGAGCGCTTGCTCCGCCGCATCAGCAGCGTTCAAATGAGTACGAATTATACTTTGATGATGAGTGCTTTTACTTTGTCGGCAACCATTTTATTCGTCAGCAATCAAATCTGGCCCGCTGTCGCGGTGGCTGTGCTGGCTGCGGGTACAGGGTTTGCTATGCTGCGTTTGTTCAAGCGGATCGATCGATCGGACAGGATGTCATAATTGTGCTATTTGAGATGGGAAATCTCAGGTTTGAGATTTCTAGGGGGCCAAAAGTAGACCTCGAATGTTAAGTTTTGACCCGCTGACAACAGACTTGTGAAATTTACAGGACTTACTCCCTCGGAAGGCTAAAAACCAGGTTGCTCCGTCGATTTATCGCCAGCCAAACCTCCAATCTTTTGTATAAACCCAGTTTTTTTTGCAGGCACTGCTTAATTTAGTTGATTTCTCGAAATTTTAAGACGGGATTAGCATCAGACGATCTACAATAGATGGTCAAGGAAGTGCAATTTTTCCCAGACTAGCGGGGGGCCGTAAATTTCAAGTTCTGTTCGGGATTTGAGTTTTGGAAGAAAACATTGCACCAGTTAAATCAAGCTTTCAAATTCGATGAGTCCAATCACCCAATCTATGAAACGCTCTTTCGCAGGTAAGACAGACACAGGGCTAGTTCGTTCCGTAAATCAGGATTCGTACTACATAGACTCTGACGGGCGATTTTTCATAGTGGCAGACGGCATGGGAGGACACGCCGGAGGTCAAGAAGCCAGCCGGATTGCCACTGGGGCGATTCAATCTTATTTGATCGAACATTGGGAAGGGCCCGAGGATACTCCGCTGTTGTTGGAAAAAGCTTTTTTAATTGCTAATCAAGCAATTTTGACGGATCAGCTAGAGCATCCCGAACGCGCCGATATGGGGACTACGGCTGTGGTTCTGATCTTTAGGGATGAGGGCAGACCTTGGTGCGCTAATATCGGGGACTCTCGCTTGTACCGGCTGCACGGATCTCGCTTGGAGCAGATTACTGAGGACCAGACTTGGGTGGCTCAGGCTGTGAAAAGAAAGGCTCTGACTGCTGACCAGGCTCGTACTCATCCTTGGCGTCACGTTTTGTCCCAGTGTTTGGGCCGCGATGATTTGCGCGAAATAGATATTCTGCCGGTGGACGTGAAGCCAGGGGATCGCTTGCTGCTGTGCAGTGACGGCTTGACTGAGGAACTTTCCGATCCGATGATTGCTTCGCCTCTGAAGTCGATTCGCGCCTGCGAGGGCGCTGCAACTGCTTTGATTGAAGCAGCTAAGGATAAAGGGGGACGCGACAATATTACTGTGGCGATTGTCACGATCGACCTCAAGTGATATCCTCTCCGAAAATCGAAAAATCTGAAATCTAAAATCGACTTATCGAATCCGAAAATCTAAAATCTAAAATCTAAAATCGCATGACTCGCGTTATCGGTTTGATCAGCGGCACGTCAGTGGATGGCATTGATGCTGCTTTGGTAGATGTGGTCGGTTCCCAAACAGACTTGAAAGTGCAGTTAGTCGCCGGCGAGACTTTCCCTTATCCTGCTACTTTGCGATCGCAAATTCTCTCGGTTTGCAGCGGCGAGGCTTTGTCCGTGGCTCAACTAGCCGAATTAGACGATGCCATCGCCCAAGAATTTGCCACGGCGGCATTGACAATTCAAGCAGAATATGATAAAGCCGAACTAATCGGCTCTCACGGTCAAACCGTCTACCACCGACCGGCTCGGAACGGGGGAGAGGGGGGAAAAGGGAGATTTTCTGCGGCCTCGCTGATTCCGGGTACAGAAATGGGTTACAGCTTGCAACTGGGGCGGGGGGCGCTAATTGCGCAGTTAACAGGCATTACTACTGTGAGTAACTTTCGATCGGCAGACATTGCAGCAGGAGGTCAAGGAGCACCCTTAGTCCCGATAGTAGATGCCTGTTTGCTGGCCGAACCCGACCGCTGCCTCTGCATCCAAAATCTGGGCGGAATTGGTAATGTTACCTATCTTCCGGCCACGTCCAAGAGGGAAAACAAGGGCGAGTCCGAGATTTCTAGTCTTGGGGATGGCATCTTGGGTTGGGATACAGGCCCGGCAAATTCTCTGCTAGATTTGGCAGTCGAGCACTTCTCTGGTGGCACTAAAATTTGTGACGAAGGTGGAGCTTGGGCAGCTCAAGGAACTCCCTGTCAAGCTTTAGTCGAGGATTGGCTCGCCGAGGAGTTCTTTGGCCAACCACCGCCGAAATCTACTGGGAGAGAGTTATTTGGTGTAGACTATTTCGATCGGTGTTTGGTCGAAGCGGGAGCTTACAATCTCAGTCCTGCTGATGTGCTGGCTACTCTGACAGAACTGACTGTTGCTTCGATCGTTCACAGTTACCAAACTTTTTTGCCGGCTATGCCCGATCGAGTTTTGTTGTGCGGGGGCGGCAGCCACAATCTCTACTTAAAACGCCGATTGCAAGCTCAATTGCATCCAGTGGAAGTGTTGACTACCTCCGAGGCAGGCTTGAGTGTAGATTTTAAAGAGGCGATCGCTTTTGCGGTTTTAGCCCAATGGCGGGTTCGGGGCATTCCCGGCAATCTGCCTCAAGTTACGGGTGCTTCGGCATCGGTACTTTTAGGGGAAATTAACTCTTGTTGGCACAGTTGGGCGTGATACCATAGAGTCTGAGGGACAACGGCTGTGCGTTGTTGCACCAGCATTGTAGCCAGCAGGAAAAGCATAGGAACAGCACTGTGGCTCACACGTTTTTAATGGAATCTGGCCAATGGACGCTCGAAGGAAGTTGGATTGAGCGCAATGGCGTGCCAATTACGGTTAAAGGCAAAACTTTAGTGAGCTGGAACCGAACAGATTGGTTCAGTATGGTGACGAAGCTCGTGTTTCCCGGAGGCGATCGCGAAGAGATTATTTTGCAGTACCGAGGACACCTCAACAACGATGAACGGCAGTATACTTTTGTACTTCAACACAGCGAACTCGGCCGCGTCGAGGGCGAAGGTTGGATTGCTCCCCAGTCGATCGTCCAGCGTTATTGGGTACTCGGAGACGAACGCCAGCGGCGGACGGGTTTTGATACCCTTCACCGCGTTGATGACAACCGCTACTACCAATCTAGCGGCATCATGTCTGGTCATTACTTGACCAGTACGATGGAGGCGACTCTGGAACGTCAGCCGGAATAACTTTTTCTTTTTGTCAACAGTTCCGAGTTCTAGGGTTTGATGTCAAAATTGAAGGTCTGGCTAGTCGGAGATCGCGATCGGATATCCGACTAGCGCCATTTTTACTCAACCCGCTCCACTGTAACTCCAGACAAATATATTTAATTTTTTCAGAAATCTTTACAGTTATGCTCAAAAAATTCTAAATTTTTGAGCGTCGCAGCCCTAAATTATGGTTGCGCTCTCCTGCGACAGTCGTACTATTGCCGAGACTATTGGTCACATTTAGTGGAATCAAAAAAGAAAGTGCGATCGGGCAGTCGCCTTAGCGTTTAGGAAATTGATGATTGCTAAAACAATTGGTTTTCTGGCATTTCCCTTCTTCCTTCTTCCTTCCTTCGAGTGACGCCCCATCACCCCCAACTCCTTTCCACCTGACGGAAGAGAGTAAGAGACGGAGGTCGCCGACTGCGACTCCTTGTTACTCAAGCCCAGGGTTCGGTTCTAAACCCCAGTGGTGTTTGAGAAAATGGCGGTACATAGTTTCCCGCAGCATCATTTGCTCGTAAAGCTTGACCAAAAAATCCTGGGCTTGCTCGCGGCTCATGTCACTTACCTGTGTTTTGAACGAGCACAGGCTGAATTGCTGCTCCAAAGACAGTTCTGCTGGTTGGTTCATGACGCATGACTCCTTGATGAGTAAAGGTGACTTGAAATTGAAAACCTGGATCGACCAGATTTATCAGTTGCTTCAACGATCGCGAGTTAGTTTCAGGATGCCCCATCGCTCATCTCGCTTCAGCTATATTACAAAAGGTAACAATAATTTGACAAAATTGCTATCTTTCCGAAGAAATAACTTAATGATACAGATGGGTAGTTGCCCGCAAAAGTTCCTTCTGCAGGCATAGACAAGTATATCTACTTGTCAAGAGAAAAAAGGCTCAGTACGAACCAAAATAATTGCAGTGATTTATACCAACTCTCGCTCTTGGCGCCGATCGCCTCTCTAGAACCGATTGCAGATATTTTCTGAAAAAAACCCGAAAAACCAACCGTCACACATAGCTCAGCACCCACAAGATGAGAAATCACGGTGCGACCCTAGGCAAAATATCTGAAATCTTTAGGGTGCAAGGCTTACGACTATAGGAATACATCTGGCACCAGTTCTATAAGTAGGCTTGCATAGGTTCTACACAGCGGTATGGCAGCCATGAGTCAACTGATTGACGATCGATTTTTGATGCGTAGCAGTCATGATTCTCAACACGAAAAATATCGGGTTTACAGACGATCGCCAACTTTTCTTGTGTAATATTTTTAGCAGTGTTGAGGCGCGATCGCCAAAATAGTAAAAAACCGGAAAGCTCTCTTTGCAGAGACGATCGACTTTTTCTATTTTTAGCCGATCGCCCATCTGGAAATCACAACTTTAACCAGTATTTTTCACGCAGCAATTCGACTAATTTTGAGGCGGAACATTCTGCAAGGGAGCGGCCGCTCCGGGTCTGATATTGGGAGCAGCGGGTGCAGGCGAAACAGGAGGAATGCCCGGATTTATCCCAGAGTTGCTAGGCTGCTGTGGAGCCGCCACAGGCGATTGAAACTGATTCGGATTGAACTGCTGCTGTCCTGGAGCTGGTAGAGGCGATTGAAACTGATTCGGATTGAACTGCTGCTGCTGTGGAGCTACAGGATTCGGCTGTGGTTGACCGGGATTGACTGTCCCAGGTGCTGCTGGAATCCCAGAATTGGGAAGCGAGGGATTCGTCTGCGGTGCGGGAGCCGAACTAGGAAGAGTTGCTAGGCTGACTCG
>JANNOR010000305.1:0-15272 GCA_031399265.1 Cyanobacteria bacterium SOY_34_metabat_3
TGTGGCGATCGACTTGCTGGCATCTCCTAAAGAATTGCTCAATTTGATCCGCAAATAGAATATTCTGGTTCGATCGGTCAAACAGACTCTACAAAAACCGGCGTTGCTGATTTGGAGTATGATTTGTCTCCGAAATGTAGAGGCAATTCATGAATTGCCTCTACTGGCAATTCATGAATTGCCCCTACTCTAAATTTCAGAGATTGCTATAGCGAGTGAATCATACCTAAATTCAGCAACGCCCAAATACCCAGATACCGCCCGGTGTCTGGGTTTGATGTCAGTTGACGGTGGAAAAGGCGCGATCGGCACTCTCCATCTCCTCCTTTGTTCGGAGAATTTTTTTTACTAGCACTACTTATATCTTTTGAGGGATTTGCTGCGACAAAGAGAATGATTACAGTAGACTCATTCATCTGAAATTATTCTTTTTATGACCGCAACAACTAGACCTATTTTAACTCGCTCTATCAAGATTGCCGGCATCGCAAAGCCAGCGGTACTGCGATATTTTGAAACTTTAAACGCGGGCGATTTTGAAGCGACGGCTAATTTGTTTGCTGGTGACGGGGTTCTGCACGCGCCGTTTGAGGAGCCAATTATCGGTAAAAGCTCGATCGGCACTTATCTAAAAACCGAAGCGCGAGGAATGCAGCTCGAACCCCAGCAAGGCATCAGCCAAGATTTAGAAGATGGCTTAGTTGAAGTTCAGGTCAGCGGGCGGGTGCAAACTGCCGCATTTGGTATTAATGTCGCATGGCTGTTCGTACTTAATTCTCACCACGAAATTCTTTCTGTCACCGTCAAGCTGTTAGCTTCTCCCCAAGAATTGTTAAATCTGCGACCGCATCATAAATGAGATGTTTAATAAGCTCTTTTACATTTAAATGGCATATTTAGGTTTGATTTGTCGATCGAATGCAATCGCTCAACTTATCCTTCTTTTAGCGCAACTCCGGCAGAAACCGGGTTGTTTACCCAAATTTCTGGTGAAGTGCCGCCAACAGTTGAAAAACCAGGTTTCTTCGGTATTTTGGCGATCGCGACTGTATCCCTGCAATCTTACAGTCTGTTAGAGAGGGACAAGACTGCACGAAAAAGTGGCTGTCGCCGCACCGTGCGACAGACAGCCAGTAGACTCAAATTGTGCATTGCCGCCGATCGCGAATGACCGATGACTAACAGCTAATTAAGATTTTTCCGGCAAACTCGCTTCCAACTTCAGACAGTTGCGACCGTCTAGCTGCAAACTGTAGTCCACCCGATCCATAAGTCTGCTCATAATCAGCCAGCCGTAGCCGCTTTCCTGTTTAGCTTCCGGCCTCGGGGGACTGTAAGTATCCATTTCGTAACCTTTTCCGTAGTCCCAAATCTCTAAACCAATATCCCGATTTTTTAAATTCAAGCGAATTAATACCGGCAAATGGGGTTGATCTTTGTGAGCATGGCGGATCACGTTAGAATAGGCTTCTGCTAACACCAAGCGCAAACGATTCGACTGACGTGGCCAATCGACGTGCTCTCCTAGCTCTACTTCCAAACTACTCAGCAACCAATTTTCAACAATTGTTAAAAACCGCAAGTCGCTTGGCACATGAAGCTCAGTATTCATAAAAAAATCCCGTAAGTTTGAAAACCCTGTGTCTTCAGAGCAGGTATGAAACACAACTGGCCGAATTGATTCGGCCTCAATACTTGTCGTTAGTTGGGGAATACCAGCTTTTTTTTGTTTAAAAAGAAGGCATTCGCGATTCGGTAGAAGGCATTCGTTAAGAGTATATTTGAAAACTTTAGTTATGGGTTCAAAGCCCCTTAACAACTGATAATTATACCGACACTGCGATCGGCTAGGTATAAAAATCTTTGTCTCAATCCCAGGCCCTTAAGCGTTGGTTATTTCTGACGAATACCTTCTACCTTAACTCTTTACTGGTGTTTAGTGCCCTAGGAAAGCGATCGCTGGAAACTAGCTGCCCCCGATCGCCCGCTTGGTTTGATTTTGGACGGCGTTGCCGATCGCGCAGTCTTTTGCGGGAGTCTGCGGGCCGTCAACAAACAGGGCTTGAGTTTTTCTGGCTGTTTCTTGCCCCCCACTATCCGCCGGGAGTTGCTGACAGATTCAGAGAACTTCCAGAGAGAGTATGGTTTGGTCGTCTTCCTGAACGGGATTATCGGCTCGGATATAAGCCAACAAATTGTCCAAGTTGAAGGAACCAGGCTCCTCAATCAAAAGTTGCCAAAGTCCTTCTTGTTGTAGCATAGAACGGGTTTGTTCACCGCCTGCGACCGCTTGACTTGTCACAGTAGCTTCAGTAATCCCGTCACTCGTCAGCAGAAATACATCTCCTGACTTTAATTCGATCGTACCCGCTTTGCCCCTCCAAACTGGCAGTATGCCCAAGGGAATGCCGCGAGCTTTCAGGAAATTCGGCTCGATCGGCGTTTTACCGCTAGCGGAACTCGCTTTCACCTCCGAGTGAGACCAAACGATCGGATAAATGTGACCGGCATTGGCAAAAGCCATATGTCCCGTTGACGGAGTGTAGCGAGCTACAACCATTGTAATAAAATGGTTGTTGCCGATCAGGTCATCAGACATAGTGCTATTCATGTTCTGCATAACTTGCTCGGGTTCTGGAGAAATTTCTTGAGAAAGTTCCCGCCGCATCACCGAAATCGCGCTCGCCATAAATAGAGCAGCCGGAACACCCTTACCCGAAACATCTCCCACCGCTATCCAGATATCCCCTTGCGAGTGGACGTAGACTTCAAAAAAGTCACCGCCAACTTCCCGGGCGGGATAGCAGCAAGCTTGCACCCTAACAGTTTCAAAATCCGGCCAACTTTGGCGCAACAAGTTTGTTTGGATTTGGCGGGCCACTTCCAACTCGTTTTGCATCTGCTTGGCTAAATCCAGAGTCCGCTGGTAGAGCTTGGCTTGAGACAGGGCCAGAGCTGCTTGAGCTGCTACACCTTCTATTAACTCTATATCTTCTGCCGACCAAGGGTTAGCGCCGCCAATCTGACACAGTGCCAGTACCGCCAGCAATTCTTGCTGGTAAGTCAGGGGGACAGCAATCTCAACCGAGTTACCGTCCCCCCGGCTGTTTGGGTTGACTTGAGTTTGGCGGCTGGCCACGGCTTGAACCAGCAAATTCTCATCAAAAGAAAAGCTGCTGGCTTCCGTGGCTTGGGCTTGGTAGGGGAAGGTACTCGGCAACAGTCGATCGACCTCTACCGGCCGCAGCATACAATAGTTAGCCTCAAAAGTTTGACCTACAGTTTGGACAATAGTTTGCAGCATACTAGAGTAATCTAGCGACCCGCGAATCGCACTCATTACGTCATTGAACAGAGATTCTCTGCGCAAAGCGCGGCGCAGTTCCACGTTCCGCTGCCTGTAGTATTTGTAAGTTTCCGAGGCTTGATTGATGACTAATTTTAGGTCTTCTGGATTCCACGGTTTGGTGATGTATTTGAAAACTTGACCGGAGTTAATAGCCTCTACCAAGTCTTCAACATCTGTGTATCCAGTCAGCAGAATCCGAATCGTATCGGGAAAACGCTCGACTGTTTTACCTAAAAATTCGGTGCCATTCATTTCTGGCATCCGCTGGTCAGATATAATCACCGCCATCTCGCCTTGTTCGTCTAGAACTTGAAGGGCGCTGAGGGCGCTATCTGCTTTGTAAACCTGAAAGTCGCGTCGAAACGTCCGGTACAGCAAATCCAAGTTGTCGGGTTCGTCATCGACTACCATTAGTTTCAGCTTGCTTCCATCTCCCCGACTCATGCTATTCCCTACTCCCAGGCGAATTGATCAGGTCTAAAACTAGCTTTTGACATACTCCCCGACCTCAAGGTGCGGGGATTCTTAACACTTCATCGACCAATACTACCGAAGTAGTTTTACTCAGGCGACCTGTTCATTTTAAGTCGTGGCAATGCCCTGTCCCGACTCTCTGTATCGTTTTGCTTAAAAAACATTAACAATACTTTTTATTTTGCTTCCAGGTTGGATTTTAGCCATTGCCTTTCAGTCTTTCCCTATTAATGGATCGGTCCCGGTTTCAACTCAAAATGAGTATATATCGCTGCAATCTTAGGTGGGTATTTCAACCAATTAAATTATCACATAAAGCCGGCAACGCTCTGAAGGGGGTGGTATCCCGTTTTCTTGGTCAATTACCCTACAAGTAGCTATGAGAAAGTCTAGCAAAGTATTAAGTGATTGGGTCAACCTCAGCGGAGGCTGCCGATCGAGTTAATTTTTCTGCCAATCTGAGCTTAGCAGAACGAGAGCGGGGATTTTTAGCGATTTCTTCAGATTGCGGCACGATCGGCTTTTTTGTCAGTACCTGCAAACACTCGGTTCCCCGAAGTTGATGCTTGACCGGTCGGTCTTCCAGGCTGTGAAAAGTGATAATTCCGATTCTCCCGCCGGGTTTTAACCACCGAGGTGCTTCGCCCAGGAAGGTATCTAAAGACGCTAGTTCGGAGTTGACGGCTATCCTTAAAGCTTGGAAAGTGCGGGTGGCCGGATGGATTCTACCGTTGCGCTGCTTGGGCGGGAAGCTGCTGGCGATCGCACCAGCGAGTTCCGTTGTAGTTTCAAAAGGACGTGATTGCACAATCCGCCTCGCGATCCGCCGCGACAGCCGCTCCTCGCCGTATTTGTAAATAATATCCGCTAGTTTAACTTCGTCCCAGCGATTGATAATCTCTTGGGCGGTCAAAGATTGTTCCTGGTTCATACGCATATCTAACTTAGCGGGGTGGCGAAAACTAAAGCCACGTTCCGGGGTATCGAACTGAGCCGAGCTAACGCCTAAGTCTGCTATGATGCCATCAAATGTGGCATCTTCGGACTGATATTCTGCAAAATTGCCGTGCCAAAACTCAACGGGATCTTTGGCAAATCGGGCCCCGCAAAAACGGATGGCTTGTTCATCGCGGTCGATCGCCACCACCGTCACATCAGCCGCCGCCGCTAAAATCAAACTCGTGTGTCCGCCGCCGCCAAGCGTCGCGTCCAAATAGCGGCCGCCGGGACGCACACCCAAACCCGCAATTAACTCGCTTCCCAAAACTGGAATGTGATAAGTGTCAACACTGACATCCAATTCAGAGGTGTCCTTTTCAGAGAGCTCAATATCATTCATAATCTATAAAGTGAAACAAAAATCAACCATAGCTAGTAATCATTAAGTCATTTAATTATGTCAAGAATCGAAACGAGAACCGAACCGATGGTGCTCAACATGGGCCCGCACCACCCATCCATGCACGGCGTACTCCGGCTAATTGTCACCCTGGATGGGGAAGACGTGGTGGACTGCGAGCCTGTTTTGGGCTATCTACACCGCGGGATGGAGAAAATTGCCGAAAATCGCACCAACGTGATGTACGTGCCCTACGTGAGCCGCTGGGACTACGCTGCGGGGATGTTCAACGAAGCGGTGACGGTAAATGCACCGGAAAAATTGGCGAATATTGCTGTCCCCAAACGGGCTAGTTATATTCGGGTAATTATGCTGGAATTAAACCGGATTGCCAACCACTTGATGTGGGTAGGGCCGTTTTTGGCGGACGTAGGCGCGCAAACACCTTTTTTCTATACTATGCGCGATCGCGAACCAATCCTTGATTTGTGGGAAGCAGCAACCGGCTACCGCATGGTGAATAATAACTATTTCCGCATCGGCGGAGTCGCAGCCGACTTACCCTACGGTTGGGTAGACAAGTGCGAAGATTTCTGCGATTACTTCCTTCCCAAAGTTGACGAATACGAACGTTTAATCACCAACAATCCGATTTTCCGCCGCCGGATCGAAGGGCTCGGTACCATTTCTCGCGCCGAAGCGATTAACTGGGGACTATCCGGGCCCATGCTGCGCGGTTCCGGCGTAAATTGGGATTTGCGAAAAGTTGACCATTACGAATGCTACGACGACTTCGACTGGGAAGTTTGCACAGAAGCTGCGGGCGATTGTTTGGCCCGGTATTTGGTGCGGATTCGCGAGATGCGCGAGTCGGTGAAGATTATCTATCAAGCCTTGAAAGGACTTCCCGGCGGCCCTTACGAGAATTTGGAAGCGAAGCGACTCGAAAGCGGGCCAAAATCTGAATGGAACGGTTTTGACTATCAGTTTATTGGCAAAAAAGTTGCACCGACTTTTAAGATTCCCAAGGGCGAACATTATGTCCGCGTTGAAAGCGGCAAAGGTGAGTTGGGGATTTATATTATCGGAGAGGACAACGTGTTCCCTTGGCGCTGGAAGATTCGGGCTGCGGATTTTAATAATTTGCAGATTTTGCCTCACATCGTTCGCGGCGTGAAGATTGCCGATTTGGTGGCGATTTTGGGTAGTATCGACATTATTATGGGTTCGGTCGATCGGTAGGTAGAAGAAAAGGCCGATCGTTGCTTTTCTGAATCCTCGATCGGCTACTATAAATTATGGAATCTCAACCAAGAGAAATTCAGCGTTACGTCACACCAGACGGCAAAATTCCTTTCACTGAATGGTTGAAGTCTCTTCGAGATATTAAAACTGAAGCCAAGATTCGCGGGAGGCTAGAAAGAATTAAGCTCGGCAATTTGGGAGATTGTCGTTCAGTGGGAGAAAGTGTTTTTGAATTAAGAATTGACTGGGGTCCAGGCTACCGCGTCTACTTTGGGCAAATAGAGCAAACGATTGTTCTCATCCTTTGTGGTGGAGACAAAAGCACTCAAGATCGAGATATTCGTAAAGCAATTGAATATTGGATAGATTACAGGAGTCGAGATAATGACTAAAAGTGTAAGTTACCAAGACGATTTGATTGAATTCTTGAAAAAACCTGAAGCTGCTGCTGCTTATATCGAGGCGATTCTGGAAGAAAAAAATGTAGAAGCTGAACTTTTGCCACTAGCACTTAGCAATATGGTTGAGGCTCGCGGAGGTATAATTCAGCTTTCAGAACTAGCTAAATTGCACTATGAAAAGTTAAAAAATTCGCTTTCAAAAACAGGAGGAGATGAAGTTTATCTGTTGGTGGCGTTGCTGGATGCTTTAGGACTTCAGCTACAAATAGGAGTTAAATCCGATCGTTCAATATTGAAAAGTGAGAGCGATAGTGTTGTCCAAACCAGCTTACTCTAATAGCAAAAAACTGGCAAACACAATTAAACCCATGATGTTTTAACTAAATTGCTGAACATAAATATTTCTCTCTTCTCTCTTCCTCTGTGTCCTCTGCGCCCTCTGCGGTTAAAAAAATCTTTATTTCATAAATAAAATAACATCAACTTTCATCTAATTATGACAGTCCAACAATTAGATATTAACGATAGTAACCCAGAACTCTGCCATTTAATCTGCGAAAGAATTGCCGCAAGTCCGCAGCAGCGAATTACCTTTGCTGAATATATGGATTTAGCATTATATCACCCGCAGCACGGTTACTACAATCGCGATCGCCCGTCGATCGGCAAACAAGGCGATTTCATCACATCATCCCACTGGGGTGCTGATTTTGCCGAGGTTTTGGCGGAGCAGTTTGTGGAAATGTGGGAAATTCTCGGCAAACCTCAAGACTTTGCGATCGTAGAAATGGGCGCTGGGCGGGGAATATTTGCCCAAAATGTGCTGCAATACCTGCAACGGCAACATCCCGATTTATTTAAAACTTTAACATACATAATTGTCGAAATTTCGCCCATCCTGCAAGCAGAACAGCAGCAAATTTTAGGTGACTTCGAGCGTATTAAATGGTGTAATTGGGATGAGATAGTTGATGATTCAATCGTCGGTTGTTTCTTTTCCAATGAATTAGTCGATGCTTTCCCCGTGCATCAATTCATTGTGGAACAAGAGGAACTTAGGGAAATGTACATTACCACAAAAACACCAAAAAATCAACAATCAAAAATAAATTTTGTTGAAGTAGTTGGCGAAGTTTCTACACCTAAAATTGCTGAATATTTTGAGTTATTGGGAGTCGATTTATCGGCAAGTGTTTACGGGGATGGATATCGTAGCGAGGTGGGTTTAGCAGCTTTGGATTGGATGAGTACAGTTGCTCAAAAGTTGCAGCGGGGATATTTGTTGACGATTGATTACGGGCATCCGGCGCACCGCTATTACAACCCGAGGCGCAGGGAGGGGACGCTACAGTGTTATTATCGCCACCGATATCACAATAATCCTTATATTAATGTGGGGCGGCAGGATTTGACTGCTCATGTTAATTTTACGGCGCTGGAAAAGCAAGGGGAATTGTGCGGCTTGGATGTGGTAGGGTTTACTCAGCAGGCTTTGTTTTTGATGGCGTTGGGTTTGGGCGATCGCATTGCGGCTCTATCAACAAGTATATCGGATGTGGCAACATTGTTACGGCGTAGGGAGGCGTTGCATAGGGCGATCGATCCGATGGGTTTGGGGGGTTTTGGGGTTTTGGTGCAGTCTAAGGGGTTGAGAGAGGAGGAGAAGGGGAGAATATTGAAAGGTTTGATAGTGCCTGATTAATGATTAAAAGTTTAATTTCCACTAATCTCCACCAGCGGTTCACCTGCTTTCAATATCTGCAAAGCTTCAGGTAATGTTTCAGTCAAAATCTCTCGCAACCGAGCGTTTGATGTATTGCCGCACGTCAACCAAATAATCTGTGGCGGTGAACCAAGGCGATCGACCAAATCAACAAAATCACTATCTTTAGTCATTACGATAACTCCCTGCGCCCTCGATGCCTCAAAAATTTCAGGATCTTCGGCATCTCTCAAGCCAATCTCGCGCAAGCTTAGTGCTGTAACATCAAATGTGTTTGTCATCCAGGTTGCGATCGCCGGTGACAGATGTGCATCTACCCAAATTATTGTCATGCAACCAATACCGGATGATTGAGTTTCCGCGAAGCATACAAAAGAGATGCTCTCAAATCGTCTGCTTCAAGATCGGGCATTTCTTCTAGTATTTGTTCCGCACTCAAACCAGCCGCAAATAAGTCGAGTACGTCGGATACCCGAATTCTCATGCCACGAATGCAAGGGCGACCGCCGCACTGTCTAGGATTAACCGTGATTCTTGCCAGTAGCTCAGACATTAAAGTTAGCTCCTACAACGCTTAGTTATAGTATGAATGAGAGCGATCGCAATTGTCAATAACTGGATTTCCATGATTATTAACTAATATTGACTTTCCCTCCTGATGTATTTTGTAAGACTTGCATGGGCCCAGAAACCGGGTTTTTTACTAAAATACTGCATCTGAGCCTTTAACATTGGGAAAAAACCCGGTTTCTTTGGTATTTATGCGTAAGTCCTGTTACTGGTTAATTGTAAAATATGCTCACTGAGTTCTAACTCAGCCCATTTTAATCGTTCTTGAATTGACATACCCTGCAACTTTTTATTTATTTCATATAAATCCACTTGGGGATAATCCCCCTTAAATAACGGAATCAAAGACTCGACAACAGCAGCAATTCCCTGGGGTGGAACTGCATTCCCAATCTGCCGCCGCACTTCAGTAGTAGAACCTTCAAAAACGAAATCATCGGGAAATGTTTGCAATCTTGCTCTTTCGCGATTGGTCAAGGAACGCGGTTCTAAATGATGATAACCCCAAGTTCCGCCACCGCCACCAGCAATAATTGTTGATGATGGTTTGTCTGGATGAATTCGCCGATAAACGTGACTGATCATGCCTTTGACATAGTAGGGACTATCCTTGGGAATATCGGAAAAATTTCCTCCCGGTTTGATTCGATTTAAAATTTCAACGGTGCGGGGTTGAATTCTATGATGTTTGTTGTTGTCGATAACTGTTTCTACGTTTTTGAGTGCTTCGCCCGCTGTTCGATAGGGATATTTGCGATTTTGTCCGTATTCTGGCTGAGGATGCACAAAGTTAAATCCTGTATCCATCCGAATGCCGACTAATAACACTCTTTGCCGAAATTGGGGAACTCCATAATCTGCAAAGTTGTAAAGTTTGGGTTTGACTAAGTAACCTGGTGCGATAGTTTCAAAGTCGGAAATTATTTGTTTTATGGCTTGATAATTATTGGCGCTTAATAAGCCTTTGACGTTTTCTGCTACAAAAGCTTTGGGCTTTTTTTTATTGACAAAATCGAGGAAGTATGTATATAAATTGCCTCTGGTTCCTTCAAGTCCGGGGCGTTTCCAAATTAGGGAAAAGTCTTGACAGGGAAACCCTCCTATACATATTTCTGCGTCGGGAACTTGGGTAATATCTATATTTTCTATGCTGTCATTGACGATCGCACCGGCGATGTTTCTGCTGAATGTTTTGCAGGCGTGCGGATTGGAGTCGATCGCCCAAACTACCTCAAATCCGGCTTGATGGAATGGCAAATCCATGCCGCCGCAACCGGAAAATAGGGAGATCAGTCGCGGTTTTTCTGTCCGGGCGATCGCACGTAAACGTTCGGTTAACATAGGAGTGCAAAGTGAGGCTAGGGCGGGCTGGATACCCGCACCACAAGAGTGTCATCATACCAAAACGCGATCGAATTCGACTAATTAATCGATATTTCACTCTTCATCGTCTAACTCGATTCCGGCGAGACGCAGTTTTTCGGCCAATCTTTGGGCACGGAGTTTTTCGCGATCGTTGCCAGACTATGTAGCAGCAGCAATTATCTTCTGCTGTAAGTCCTCTGTCATGGCTAGTAGTTCTGATTGGGCGATCGCACTTTGTTCACCACTCGCCAACCACTTCAATTGTACCGTCTCGTTTTCAGCTTCCGCATCTCCCAAAACTAAGCACGCAACTGCACCGCTTCTATCCGCTCTTTTAAACTGTTTCCCAAAAGCACTGCCGCTCAAATCTATCTCGACGCTAAACCCAACACCGCGCAGTTTTTGAGCTAACAATATTGATTGTTGTTCGGCTTTATCGCCCCTGGATACCAAATAGAAATCCAACTTTGGTGCGGGCAAAGGTTGCAACTTTTGTAGCAGGATAATCAACCTTTCCATACCCATTGCCCAACCGACTGCCGCCGTCTCCGGCCCGCCCAATTCCTTCACTAAACCGTCGTATCTTCCACCGCCACAGACTGTTGCTTGCGCGCCCAAATCGTCGGAGATAATTTCAAAAGCGGTGTAAGTATAGTAGTCTAAGCCGCGCACCAATCTCGGATTTAACTGATAGCTAATTCCTAAACTTGTGAGCATTTGCTGGACTTGCTCAAAGTGCGATCGCGATTCATTACCCAAATATTCCAAAATACTCGGGGCATCCTTGACAATTTCCTGAGTGCGTTCATTTTTGCTGTCCAAAATCCGCAGCGGATTGCGAGTCAAACGGTCTTGGGAATCCGCATCTAATTCGTCTTTGTACGGTGTAAAATAATCAATTAATGCTTGCCTGTAATTTTGTCTGTCTTCCTTGTTTCCGACAGAGTTAATATCGAGGCGCAAATTTTTTAAACCGAGAGTTTTGAGGATATCGCAGGCGATCGCAATTACCTCTACATCCGCGCGGGGATTCGCACTTCCCAAGACTTCAACGCCAATTTGATTGAACTGCCGCTGTCTACCTTCTTGCGCGCGTTCGTAGCGAAACATCGGCCCCGTATACCACAGGCGCTGCACGTCACCAGCCGCGTACAAACTGTTTTGAATAAAAGCCCGAACTACTCCGGCTGTGCCTTCCGGCCGCAAGGTACTCGATCGATCGCCCTTATCTTTAAAAGTGTACATTTCCTTACCCACAACATCGGTAGCTTCGCCGATACCGCGTTCAAATAAAGATGTTTGTTCAAATATCGGCGTCCTAATTTCTCGATAAGCTGCTTTTTTTAAGATACTTCTGGTGATTTCTTCGATATTTTGCCAATATTGAATTTCAGCGGGCAAAATATCCCGCGTTCCCGGTAAAGTTTTAATTGCACTCATTTTGTTAGTCAGTTGTCATTTGTTGGTTGTCATTTGTTGGTTGTCATTTGTTGGTTGTTATTTGTTGGTTGTTATTTGTTGGTTGTTATTTGTTGGTTGTTATTTGTTAAGTTAACAGCTAACGATTAACAGTTAACAGTTAACAGTTAACAGTCAACAATATCCTATGCCCTATGCCCTATGCCCTATGCCCCATGCCCTATGCCCTATGCCCTATGCCCCATTCCCAATAACTAATGATTCCCAAGATCCGTATCGATCGCCATAATAAGCCAAAATGCGATCGACCCGCTCGCGGCCGACCAAATCGAACCCTTCAGGATACTGTATCCACAAGCCCCCAACTTGGCTGTCTTTGTAATCAAACCGCTGCGACTGCTGCGGAATTAAACCGGTTTCCACCCCTTCAACTTGACGCAAATGGGCTGCCACTTCGCGATACACCGCCAGCGGCAATCCAGGGCATTGAATTTGATAGCGGAGTTGTTTTTCTTGTGCCGTTTGCATCATTCCTTTGCCTGTCCCCAACCATAACCCCTATTTAAGATACTTCTTTATCGATCGGTCTTGGTAGAGGGCAGCAGTTAATATTGTCCAAACATACCTTCCCCCACTGCAAAGCCCAGCGTACCAGCGTAACTCGATTATCCGCACGCGTCTTGTTCAAGATATTGCTAATGTGGTTGTCAACTGTACGCTTGCTAATCTCTAACTTTTCGGCGATTTTCTCATTAGTCAATCCCGCCGCTACTAACTCTACCACTTGCAATTCTCTGTCCGACAGGGTGACAGAGGTGCCAGAGATGCTCCCGCTCATAAATTTTTCCTATGTGTGCATATTTACCTATCTTCAATTCTAAAGGATGACGGATAGAGTATGAAGATAAAATTAAATTTGCTGCGGCTCCTTTTTCCGACGCGCGAGCACCAACTCGCTTGCAGAATAATCGCCAGCGTGCCCGGGCGGGAGGCGCAGAGGCTGGTACTGCTAACGCTTCGGGTGGCTGATGCTCCCGCTAGCCAGACAGGCGCGCATCTGACATCCTGACCCAAAAACCCGCAGAGGTTTGCACCTAAAACTACCAAAATGCCCGCACGGCACTTTTGTGCCGAGGGAGTAACTGCCAGTAGCAGTAAGTCTGATATTATAGGAGCCGCCATTAAAAAATAGGTGGCAAATTTTCTGGCATCGGTTAAAAATAATTATCGATCGGTCTACTGCTTCTGTAAAACCTCAAATCTAAAATCAATATGACTTATCCTCGCGTTTTGTGTCTGGGTGAAATTTTATTTGATTGTTTAGCAGACAAACCAGGAGTATCTCTAGAAGAGGTAGAGTCTTGGACGGCATATCCAGGCGGCGCTCCTGCTAATGTTGCCTGTGCTTTGGTTAAATTGGGGACGGCGGCGGGATTTATCGGTGCTGCGGGTGGGGATGAATTGGGGGATTCCCTAGTACAGGTATTGCAAGAAGTAGGGGTTGATACTGCTGGAGTGCAGCGCCATCCGACTGCGCCGACACGTCAAGTTTATGTGTTGCGAAATGCAGCGGGCGATCGATCTTTTGCCGGTTTTGGTAAATTGGATACTACGGATTTTGCCGACACTCGCCTCCAAGCAGCTCAAATACCAGAAGTGCTGTTTAAAAATGCCGAATTTTTAGTGCTAGGCACTTTAGAATTAGCTTATCCTGAAAGTCGAGAGGCGGTCAAAAAAGCGATATTCCTAGCAGAAAAGTACGACGTTAAAATTATAGTTGACATCAATTGGCGTCCCGTGTTTTGGCAAAATCCAGACCCAGCCAAACCCCGCATTCTAGAACTATTAAAAAAAGTTGATTTTGTCAAGCTATCAGACGAAGAAGCCCAATGGTTGTTTGCAACTAGCGACGCTGGAGCTATCACCTACCGCCTCGATTCAGTAGAAGGCGTTTTGGTAACGGCGGGCGACAAAGGTTGCAGCTATTGTCTCTCGCAAAATGAAGGGAAAATCCCCGCCTTTGCAGTAGATGTTGAGGATACAACAGGTGCCGGTGACGGGTTTGTGGCTGGTTTTGTGCGGCAGTTGTGCAAGCATGGAATTAAAAATTTAGCTGACCCAGAAATAGCCAAAAAAGTTGTAACCTATGCCAGCGCAGTGGGTGCGATGACAGCGATGAAACCGGGTGCAATTGCAGCTCAACCAACCGCCGCTGAAGTAGAAGCTTTCTTGTATTTGTACAAAAATTAGCACGACATAGGTTCGGAGTCAGGACTTTATTCCTCAAATTTTTATAATGACTAAAGTCCTCACTGCAAACAGGTTTAATTGTGGGGAATTAACCGCACATCAGATGATTTATAATTTGGGGTATGATTATTTCTACCGGCTGCGAAGCATCTATAATAATTGCATCTTCCGGTTCTTCCAGAGTGTCTAACTGACTTGACAATAAGTCTGCTTTCATGTAGTGATTTTCGCGATTTTTTAACCGAGCTGCCAATAGCTCAAAATCACCTTTGAGATAAACTATTTTCACCTGCTGAGGGTCTCGGCAGAGCATTTCGCGGTAAGATGCTTTTAAAGCAGAACAAGCTAAGACGACATTTTTATTTTCCAATAACCATCTGTCTATTGTAGTTTGTAGTTGCCCAAGCCAAGGAAGGCGATCGGCATCTTCTAAAGGAATTCCCAGACTCATTTTCTCGATGTTGGCTGGCGGGTGAAAATCGTCGGCATCGCTGAAATCCCAATTGAGAGATTGCGCCAGCAACTTGCCCACAGTAGTTTTTCCCGCACCGGAGACTCCCATCACGATCGCAATCATAGCGCCTGTTTACCGCATAGTTGCAATTCGATCGAGTTGTGCGATCGAGAAACCGGGTTTCTGAGAATAAGCTGTTCGATATCTAAATTGCATTTTTTGTGCGGGCGAGACGCCCACCCCACAATAACTTTATCAAATGTTGATTGTGCAGTTTAAATGCAGAACAGCTTATCGCCTGATTGTTGGCATCAACTATGAGAACCAAACTGTTTTCTACAAATATTTCCTAACCCACTCTGAATACGACAAAGACAATCGGTTACAGCATATTCCAGGTTTATGAAGTACATCCAATATCCCGTAGGGACACGGCACTGCCCATAGGTGTCAACTTAAGCCTAAAATCCTTGGTATATCTCGCTTTTAGCCAAGTCTAGATCCCCCTAAATCCCCCTTAAGAAGGGGGACTTTGAGAAGACTCCTGTCCCCCCCTTCTTAAGGGGGGCTAGGCAGGGTGGATTAATTGTCGAGAGGTTAAATCAAAGCTATGAAGGCTATTGACCAACATTATGCAAGGCACTTAACAGGTTTATCTAGACTAGATAAATCAAAAAGTAACT
>JANNOR010000306.1:0-17800 GCA_031399265.1 Cyanobacteria bacterium SOY_34_metabat_3
CGCCGGAATAATGAGGACACGGCAGTGCCGTTTCCCTAGGCTGGATTAATTGTACGGACGAGTGGCTTTCGCCGTGTCCTGACGCTGCGTAATATTAATTCCGATGCCACCGGAATTGATCTGAACTAAAAAATCTCAAAATGTTCGATCCTCTTCGAGGGCTGCGCTAACGCACAAATTGATTTCGGACATCATTTTAGATATTAAACGATTCTTGAAAATTGCGAGACACAGCATAAAGACGAGAAAGACGAGAAAGCTGGGAATCAGAAATATTACTGCGGCTGCATTTTCCTTCTCCCTTCCTCCTTCTTCCTTCTTCCTTCTTCCTTCATTCCTCACCCGTCGGTGCTTCGGGATTTGGGGCGGGGCCAAGTAAGACTGGTGTCGCTTGCAAGCAGGCGAGAAACCGCGATCGCCCCAAAACGGTTGAGGTGGCTGGGATCGACAAAATAGTCGTTGCGGTTCGGCCACCGCTGCGACAAGTCGCGGAAAGCGAAGCCTTTTTGCTGGGAGAGTTGCTGCATTCGCTGCCGGAACTGCTGTTCGGCCCACCGGCGAGTTGGATCTAAGTAGTCGTCGGTGAGGGGCAAATTGACGAAAATTAAGGGAATTTTGCGAGATTTGATAAATGCTACTGCTGAATTGAAAGCTTTGGCTTGTTTCCCTCCGAGGTTGAAGTCTTCGTAATCCCGATCGTACTTGCCTGAAACGTAAGCCCGTTGTTGATAATAAGTGTTGGGATTGTATTTGGCCGACATGGGCATGAATCCGTTGGAGTCGATCGAATCTGCCAATGCGTTGACTTGTCTGATGGCTATTCTTGTTTGTCGCGAGACTGGAATCAATTGTGTTTTTTGAATTGCTGCATTCCCAGCAACGGGCAAGATGCCCGTTCCACCAGACATAAATTTGATTGTGGGACGGGCATTTTGCCAGCCATTAAAAGACCCATCGACAGATGTAAATGCTTTGCGGAAAGTGTTGTCAGCGCACTTATGGGGGAATCTGAAACACTGGGGAATCACATTCGGTTCATCCGACGGCAGTTTGGGGCGAACGCCTGCGGCTAAAAGTTTGCTGCCTTCAGAATCGAGGATCGAATTAAAAGTGCGATCGTCCCGACCGCTGTTAAATGCGCGCACGCCGTCCGCCCAGACAATCATTTGAGGCAAATGCTCCGGCTTCAAGAGCCGCCGCAGTTGAAAGTCAACTACTTGGGCAGTTGCGCCGTTGACTGCAAAGTTAAATACTTTTAAGCCCGAACTGCCCCTTTCGGCCAAAGATTGTTTCAACTGTTTGGGATCGACGCCTTGCAATGCGCGGGAACTACCGACGATCAAAACGTCTGGCGGGCCGACCGCAGCAACGTAGGATAAATACAGTTCTAGCTGTTCGTCTAGTAAATCGCTGCTGAAGCTGACTGTACTGGCGGTCGATCGGGCAGCGCCCGCTTGCTGTTGGGAATAGACCAGATTTTTCATGTATTCCACCACTTTTTTTTCAGCAAACGCCCGCCTGGGACTGCCGGGGGGAACCGCTTGCATCCAAGCCACAGCCTGCACCCACAAGGCAGCTACTTCATCCCAGTCTTGTTTTGAATTGGCTGATTGGGCTAAATTAGCAGCTTGTGTGGCAAAGCTAATTGACTCCGTAAACCCATCGTTTTGCGGGCATGAGGGAACGCTGATCGATTTTTGGGTTTTGTTGGGGTTTTGAGCTAAAACAGACGTTGGCTGGGCTAAGACGGGAGATTCGATCGTCCGAGAGGGTGCTGCGGTGTTCGGCGGCTTTGTTGATGAACATCCGACGGTTAAGGCGAGTAAAGCAACAGCGGCGCCAGCGCGTTGAAAGATGCTAGTGCTGAGGTTAGCAATGTAGCGGCGAATCATACACTTTCACCGATCGCGAAACATTACTAGATATTACCTTAAATGTTAAATTCCGCGACTTCTGAGAGTGATACAGGGATCTGGGTGTCCTGTTTGTTTAGCCGTTGTTGACTTAATTGTGTATTTCGGTGTCGGATTCCATGACTGCTGCGGGCTGCAAGGACGCTCTATTTAAGATTTTAGATTTTGGATTTTAGATTGTGAGATTCTTTCTAATCTATCCGACTCTCAACCAAAGGTCTGTTTGCTACAAATTGCTTGACACGATTCACTAATAAATAGCACGACAAACCAGCAAGTGCTGCTATGACAATTACCCTTAACTGCTTGAGTGCAAATAGCAAAGAGTGCGAAAATGACAGTTTTATAGCCTGGTTGTCGCCGTAAACTTGAGTATCTATTGGCTTAAAAATGTACATTAAAGCATTTAAAAATGAACTCGGACGCTCTTCGTTAACCCCTACAAAAGGATGATTTACACCGACAAAAGAGATGATAATCGACAGACAACTCACAAATATAAAAGCTTTTCTCAAATTCTTGGAGCTTTTGATATCCTCGCTGATTTGAGCTAGCGGTAAGCAGAGCAAAAACATGAGATTGGCATACCATCTGACTCCATAAGAATACCCACTGTAATTGTTAGAACGCAGAATGTACATCAGGACGTAGGCGGACGATGCCAAAAGAATTAATAGATATTCTTGGCGATACTTGAATTCTTTGTTTTGAAAAATCTTCACACAACCAAAAATCGAAAATACCAGAATAGGAGTATAAGAAATTAAGCCTCGATGACCTATTATCATGTGAAAAGCATAATTCAACAGGGCTGGAAAATTTGCATGATATGCTAAGCCTGAAAGGGTTGTGCTATCGAAGGCAGAACCTGGATATTCCCATAGGGATGGATTCATGGAAGGTGGCCGCAGGCTACCAGAGGTGTAAAAATTTAACTGAAAGTAAATCACTATGACTAAAGCGCCAGCCAAAGCAAAAACTATCTTTGATTTCAGAGGTTTATTGAAAAAGCTGACAGCGAAAAACGGAACAAAAATAAAAGCTACTACATCAATGCTCCCAGCCAGTGTAATTAACAGACCTGAGAGCAAAGAATATCTAATACTTTCTTTGATCCTGAGCAAATAGTAAAACCCTGCTATCAGTAAACTTGCACTAACTACATGATTGCTAAATACGGTTGAGTAAGGTAGCAGCAGAGTTCCCGTACCAGCAATTATTATAAGTACATCTATCCATGTTTCCTCTACTGCCAAAAACTTAAATATCCTGTATAAATAAACTATGCCCGTGGCTGTAGCCACCCCTACAACTAAAATTATCAGTAGGGTATTAGTGAGCATGAATTGATTTCTGAAAGAAATACCAAATACCTTGAGCAGAGCGTAGAAAAATGAACCGTATATGGATAGAATAGGAGGCTTGTCAGAGTAGAAGTGGCCTTGGTATAAGTATTTATCGATAGTCCAAATAAATCGGGAATTGTCAATAATGAAGGTATGGAAATCTACTAAAGATTCAATCGTGGCTAACCTGGAAGCATCGTTGTTAGTTGCTACTGGTCTTGTCAGTAGGGCAAATAGACCTAAAAACACTGAAAAAATTTGCCATTCTTTTTGAATTCTCATGCTCTGCATCCAAATTCTATAGATTCAAATCGATCGACCTTTGTAACGAGCACTTAACAAATTACTGCGATTCGATGACTGCTTCGGCTTCAAGGGCGATCGATCGCAATTTATCCAGTATATCCTGACTTGCGGATTGCCACAACCCCCGCTGACGAGCTTCTAACAATCTTTCCGCCATATCTCGCAGCGCCCAAGGATTGTTTGATTGGATAAATGCGTGCACTTTCTCATCAAAAATATAAGCCTGGGCGATTCCCTCATACATAAAATCCTCAACACAATTTGCAGTAGCATCGTAAGCAAACAAAAAGTCTACAGTGGCGGCAATTTCAAATGCACCTTTATAACCATGTCGCATCGCCCCTTCTATCCATTTGGGATTGACAGCCCTGCTGCGGTAAACTCGCGCGATTTCTTCTCGCAGTTGCCGCACTTTCGGATTCTCGGGAATTGAATTATCTCCGAAATAAGTTGCAGGATTTTTGCCTTGCAAATTTCGAATGGCGGCAGTCATTCCGCCTTGGAATTGATAGTAATCGTCGGAGTCGAGGATGTCGTGTTCGCGGTTGTCTTGGTTTTGCAGAACAATTTGCATTTGGCCGAGGCGTTTGGTAAATGCTTCGGGTGCCGAACATCCCCATTCACTTTGTTTAACTTCTGGTACATCTCCCGCCAAATTCGAGGAACTAGAGGCAGTATAGGCGTAACTGCTCCAATTAATGTAAGCTGTTGCTAAATCTGCATCGTCTGTCCAGTTTTGAGCTTCAATTATGCCCTGAAGTCCCGCGCCGTAAGCCCCCGGTTTGGAACCAAAGACGCGAAAGTGCGATCGAACTTTCGCCTCTTCCCGACTCAAACCTGTCGATTCCCAATCCTGAATCTCCTGTTTAACTTGTGCTGCTAAAGGATTGCTTTCAGGCGATTCATCTAAATCTGCCACAGCTTTTACCGCAGAATCAAACAAATCAATTAAGTTGAAAAAAGCATCCCGAAAAAAGCCAGAAATCCGCAAAGTAACATCAACTCTGGGCCTTCCTAAAACAGAAACTGGCAAGATTTCAAAATCGACAACCCGGCGCGAAGGCCCGTCCCAAATTGGTTGAACTCCGATCAATGCGAGGGCTTCTGCGATGTCATCTCCCCCCGTGCGCATGGTAGATGTTCCCCACACTGACAAGCCCAGAGTTTTCGGATATTCGCCATTTTCTTGAGTGTATCTTTCGACTAAAGTTTCGGCCGCAACTCGACCAACTCTCCAGGCGGTTTCTGTGGGAATGGCGCGGATATCTACGGAGTAAAAATTGCGGCCTGTGGGCAATACATCGGGTCGGCCGCGAGTGGGTGCCCCCGATGCGCCGCTTGGTATGTGTCGCCCATCTAAGCCGCGCAACAGGTTAGTAATTTCTTGGTTTGTTTGGAGGAGTGATGGTAAAAGATAGTTTTGGATCCAGTCTATTTCTGGTTGTGTTGCTTGTCCTATTTGGATGTTTTTAACCGCAGATGAAGCTGATAATGCAACCGCAGATGAAGCTGATGAACGCGGATAAACGCAGATGTTTTGGATTAAGTTATCGACTAATTCTGCGGCTTTTTCTTCGAGTTCTGCTGTTAAATCGCCTGCTGTGCGGTGTTGAATTAGCGAGGTGGGATCCGAGGTTAAGGGATCGAAATCGTAGCCTGAGTCTTCTGCTAGGGCGCGCGTTAAGCCCGATCGCGCGCTGGTGGGATGGCGGGCGATCGCAATTATCAAGTCTCTCAATTGTCTACCTTCCGGGCACTGGCCAAAAACGTGCAATCCGTCGCGAATTTGAGACTCTTTGAGTTCGCAAAGATAGCCGTCTGTGCGGGTGATAAATTCGGTAAATTCCGATTTATTCAGTTGTATTCCTAAGTCTTTGTCTAAGTTTTCCTCGTTGGTGAGGGCGACAATGCGATCGCGAATCATCGGTAATCGAGACGGATCTAAGCTTTGCGCCTCGCAATATTCGTCGATTAAGGCTTCTAACTGCTGCAAAGGCCCGTAAAGTTCGGCGCGAGTCATCGGCGGGGTCAGGTGGTCGATAATCGCGGCTTGCGATCGTCTTTTTGCCTGGGAACCTTCCCCCGGATCGTTGACAATAAACGGATAAAAGTTCGGCATCGCGCCTAATGCAACTTCGGGATAGCAGTTACTAGATAAGGCGACACTTTTACCGGGAAGCCATTCTAAATTGCCATGTTTTCCGGCATGAATTATTGCCTGACTTCCAAAGTTTTGCCGCAGCCAATGATAGTAAGCTAGATAATTATGAGTTGGTTCTAAATCTGGTGCGTGATAGTTCAAACTAGGGTCAATTTCATATCCGCGCGACGGTTGAATTCCCACAAACACATTCCCAAACTGAATCCCCGGAATCGGAAACAGATTCGCAGTCAAGAATTCCGTCTTTTCTCCCGTTGCTAAGCCCCATCTATTACAGATTCCCTCCTGTACTTGTTGCGGCAAAGTTGCAAAATACTCTTGATATTCTGCCAAATCCAAATATTGATTCACAGCCCGCAATTCCCGTCCTTCTGGATCATTTGTCACGCCAGAAATCAACATTTCAATTAACTCTGTACCGCTGCTGGGAATGTTATCTACTTGATAACCAGCTTGCTGCAAAGCTTTCAGGATTTCCACACAGCTAGCGGGCGTATCTAAGCCGACACCGTTGGCTAATCGTGCGTTGCGGGTGGGATAGTTTGCGAGAATTATGGCGATGCGTCTGTTGGTGGCGGGAGTTTGTTTGAGGTTTACCCAGTTTGTAGTTAAATCTGCTACAAATGAAATGCGATCGGGCGCAGCGACATAACCCACAACATCGGTTTCCAATTCGCTATTCCAAGTTTGAACAGCCTTAAAAGAAACCGCCCTAGTAATGATTTTGCCATCAACTTCTGGTAAAGCCACATTCATCGCCACATCGCGTGGCGAAAGTCCTTGCAGTTCGCTTTCCCACTGTTCCAAACCGCCGCCGCTGAATATGGCTTGCAATACTGGAACATCTAATAATTTTAAAGTATTTTGTTCTGACTCGGGACTGTTGAAACCGGAGATTGCAAAACTTGTTGTGTTAAGTAATAATTGAATTGGTTCTGCGTCTTTTGGCTGAAAATATTCCAGCAATTCTACTTGCAAATCTGGTTCCCGCAGAGAAGACACAAACACGGGAACTGGTAATAAGTTTCGCTCTGATAAAGCTTGACAAAGTGCATCAATTGGTGCTAAGTTTCCAGATAAATAATGAGCGCGATAAAATAAGATTCCCACCGTAGGGGCGGTGCCCCCGTGCCCGCCCTCCTCTTTATCCTCCGCGCGTCCACCCCAATCGTAGATTCCGACGCGGGAAACTGTTTGCGGTAAAGGTGGATTGTAAGCAGTTTTGAGACAAGTATCAGCGGCAAATTCTAGTGCATTAACAAAGTTTTGGACGCCGCCTTCTGTGAAGTAGCGCCACAATTGATTGACTGCTGACAGCGATACATTGGAATGACTGATTAAATCGGGATCGGGACTGTCATCACCGGGCATTACAATCAGTTTAGCTTGAGTCTTCTCCACTATTTCCCGCAGAATTTCCAAGCCGTAAGACCAATAGGAACGCCCTCCCAACAGCCTGATAATTATTACTTCTGCGTGTTCTAAAATTTCTTCTGCATAGGTGTCAATGGTTAATTGTTGCTGCAATTGCAGCAGATTCACAGCGCGCAGTTTGGGAAATTCTGCTGGCAGTTTTGATGCAGCCGCTGCGAGGGTTTGAATATCTGTATCCGCCGCACTAATAAATACGATTGGTGCGGGAGTTTGTTGGATGAATATTACTCCTTCGGCTTGGGGGTTCCAGCCTCCTGGTGTTGCGGCTATTTTGTGCATTAATTTTTAGTTTATATTTATAAATAGTGAAAGGTGCGATCGCCTTTAGTATAACATGACTTATTTTAAATGCGGTTGTATTAGAATAATTTAACCACAGAGGGCGCAGAGTACGCAGAGGAAGAGAAGAGAGAGATGGATGATTTTGAGTTTCCGAGGTTTCAATCTATAAACTGATAACGAAAACTCCGAAAACCATGATTGCTGCGCCTAATAATCTTTGTTTAATGTCTTTTTCCTTAAAAATAAAGTGACCGAATAAAACACCCATTAACACGCTAGTACGTTTAATGGCGATTACTTGTACTACCAAAGTTAATGTCAAAGCTTGCATTTGACAAAGCACTCCTACAGCATTGAAAAATCCCATAGCTGCTAGCATTGGTAATTGTTTGAGGATTTTTCGGCTTGGATTTGGGGTTTTGTGCAGTAAAACTGGCAGTAGCAAGACAGTCATTGTACTAAACAAAGAGAATAGCCAAAAAATAGGCGATGAATTTTTAACGCCTATCTTGTCAAAATTTGAGGTGATACTCCAGAGGAATGCGACGATTAACATCAATTTTGGCCCGGGTTCCTTCACCAGTGCTTTGAATGGTGCTAAATATCCTTGGAATTTCTCTTTGATATTTAGCAAGTAAGAGCCTGTGACGATTAGTAAAATGCCAATATAATCAAATAACTTGGGATATTCTCCGACAATTAAGGGCGAAGTTATCAACATAAATAACGGTGTCAAAGCTACCAGCGGTACTGTCAAAGATAAATCGGATACTTTGATGGCTTTGATGTAGAGAACCGCCGTGACAGCGTTGATGCTACCTCCGATTAATAAAGCGATCGCAAATTGAGTGTTTAATGCCGGAATTCCGGTATAAATTACCCAGGGAATCAAAAAAATAACCGAAAAGAATGCCAGAGACCAAGCAACGACATATTCGTCACTTTTTTTGAGATTTTGTTTGCTAAAAACGTCTTTGACGGCTTCAAAGAAAGCGGTCAAGATTCCTAAAATCAACCAAGTCAACCTAAGTATGCCCTCCTAACTCGATCGTCCTTTAGCAAATCTGATGCCATGCCTGTGAGAGTAATGTTACCAGCTTCTAGTACATAACCCCGATCGGCAATTTGCAATGCTAAACTGGCGTTTTGTTCGACCAACAGAATTGTAACGCCTGTGGAGCGCAAATGTTGAATAATTGCAAAGATTTCTTTGACTATGGCGGGCGCTAAACCCAAACTGGGTTCGTCTAATAGTAGCAGTTTTGGGCGTGACATCAACGCGCGGGCGATCGCCAACATTTGCTGTTCCCCACCGCTGAGGGTTCCTGCTAGCTGGCTGCGGCGTTCTGCTAACCTGGGAAATAGTTTAAATTGGTACTCTAAATCTGCTTTTATGGTCGCAGAGTTCGATCGCACATAGGCCCCTAATTCCAAGTTTGTCAACACCGTTTGCTGCGCCAAAACCCGCCTTCCTTCTGGGCTGTGGGCGATTCCGAGTTTGACAACTTCGTGTGCTTGGCGACGGGTAATATCGCGCCCGTTATAGATAATTTGTCCTTGGTGCAAATTAACTATTTTGGAAATAGCCCTGAGAGTCGTACTTTTACCCGCACCATTAGCACCGATGAGGCTGACAACTTCGCCTGCATTTATGATTAAATTGATATTTTGTAAAGCTTGAATTCCGCCATAATTTACAGAAAGATTCTTGAGTTCTAAAAGGATGTTTTGGGTGGTTTTAGGTGGGATATGTTGCATTTTTTGTGAATCTGAGATAGATTGCGATTTACTGTTGGGTGGCGGCCGGTTACTGAGCGTAGTCGAAGTAGATTGCGATTTGTTGTTGGGTGGGGCGGGTTTACGAGATTGTGAGTTTTAGGCAATTATTGTTGGTGAACCCGCCCCTACAGAATGCGTATAAATGATCCACTATGTGAGTTTTTAATATTACTTTTAGTCCGCGGAGGCGGACATTGTTTGTGTAGCCGCGATTTCCAATCGCCGGGTTTCAATCATTGGATGTAAATCGCCGGGTGGGTTTTCTGAGTTATTTTTCATCCCCCAAATAAGCCTCAATCACAGCCGGATCATTCCTCACAATAGCAGGTTCTCCCAAGGCAATTAGCTGACCAAAATGTAGCACGGCAATTCGATCGCACAATCCCATCACCAGCGGTACGTGATGCTCGATCAATATTACAGTTAAATTGAACTTTTGGCGGATTTCTCGGATAAATTCACTTAATTTTTGCTTTTCATTGGGATTCATCCCCGCCGCTGGTTCATCTAATAGCAATATTTGCGGTTCTAGGGCTAAAGCACGGGCAATTTCTAAGCGCCTTTGGTCGCCATAACACAAGTTTTTAGCTTGTTCGTCCGCCCGATCGCCCAATCCGACCAATTCCAACAATTCCAACGCTTTCTCGTGGGTTTCGCGCTCCATTGCGTTCGCTGACGGCAGCGCAAATATGCCAGCCAGCAGTGATAAAACCGGATTGTGCGATCGGCTGTGGATGTGTCGGGCGATCGCCACATTTTCACTAACAGAAAGCTCCCCAAACAAACGGATATTTTGAAAAGTTCTGGCAATACCTTTATTCGCAATTTGATGTGGTTTAAGTTGGGAAATATCCTCGTTTTGATAAATCAGCTTGCCGCTGTTGCTGGGGATTAGTCCAGTCATTAAATTAAATAGAGTAGTCTTTCCCGCACCGTTGGGGCCGATCAATCCAAATATCTCGTCTTTTTCAACTGTAAAAGATACGTCATTCACGGCAATTAAACCGCCAAAGCGACGAGTTAATCCTTTGGCGGCTAAAACCGGATTGCTTTTTGAGAGGGTAAGGGGTTCTGAAATCATCGAATATGCTAAAATAGCGATTATCTAATTATGTCTTAGACTTAAGTATAAATGGAAGCCGAGGAAATTCAAGCGAAAGTTAGCCAAAATCTGTATGTTTACACAGCTCATGGAGATATCGACCGTCAGGCTGATGGCTTAACTTTTACTCAGGTTGAGGAAGCTTTACTCAACGGAGAGATCCTTGAGCAATATCCTAACACTGGTCGAGGTGAAAGTTGTCTAATATTAGGTTATGCAGGTGAGATTCCTATTCACATAGTCTGTGGTTAGCGCGGTGAAAGAGTAGCAATTATAACTGTATATATTCCCAGTCTCCCAAATTTTATTAACCCTAGAACTAGAGGATAGACCAATGCGAGAAATTCAATGCAATACTTGTGGTAGCGACCGCTATGAGGAACGTAAAATCAATTACCTGTACAGTCATCAAGGTAAATACTTGCTAGTTCCTAACACGCCTGTTGAGATTTGTCTAGATTGTGGCATGATTTATTATGATGCCGTAGTTCTCAAAGAAATTGAGCGCCGTTTCTTTGCTATTCACCAGCAGAATGAAATGCCTGATTCATATATTCAAATTCCCAGCAAGAGTTACACGTAAAGAATTGTTTTTCAAGATGACGAAGCACTACCGACAAAAATTAGTTGCCGTAATTGCCCTCTCATTTATATTTTTCACATCGCCTTTGCTGTTGACTCCCACACAACAAATCGCATCGCGCTATAATATTGCAATTACCGTAGCGCCTGAATCTCCAGAACATCTCGCAGGGATAATTGTATAACAATGTACATACCAGATTCGCAATCTTCCCCAGCAAAAGCGTTGCCGACGATGTACGATCTACCCAGTGAAGACCCGGAGGAGCCTGGTTTGCCTGACGAATATCATCGGTGGCAAGCACAACTTTTGTGCGATAGCTGCATCCCTTCTAATTATCCAGCCGATCGCGTATTTTCGGCCAGCGATCTGAATCTATACTACGACTCCAACCATCCCAATTGGTACAAAAGACCAGATTGGTATTTAGTTGTGGGCGTTTCGAGATTTTACCAAGACAGAGACTTGCGCCAAAGTTACGTCATTTGGGACGAAGCAGTCAATCCTTTAATTGCGATCGAATTTCTGTCACCCGGTACGGAAGATGAAGATTTGGGGCTGACAGAATCAGCACCAAACAAACCGCCAACTAAGTGGCAGGTTTACGAGAGAATTTTGAAAATTCCCTATTACTTTGTGTTTAGCAAATACAATAACCAATTGAGAGTATTTCGCTTAATTGGCAACCGTTACCGCGAACAAGTGCTAACAGGTTCTCGATTCTGGATACCGGAAATACAGTTAAGTTTGGGCTTATGGCAAGGTGCTTTTCTGCAAAATGAAAGGTTGTGGTTGCGCTGGTACGATATTAATGGAAATTTGGTTCCGACTCCTGAAGAATTAGAAAGACAGCGAGCTCAATTAGAAAGTCAACGAGCCGAATTGGAAAGCCAACGAGCCGAGTTTGAAAGGCAGCAAGCTGAAATTGAAAGGCAACGAGCTGAATCAGAAAGACAACGAGCTGATTCAGAAAAGCAACAAGCTGATTCAGAAAAGCAGCGTGCTGAATTTGAAAAACAGCAAGCTGAATTAGAAAGACAACGTGCTGAATTTGAAAAACAGCAAGCTGATTCAGAAAGGGAGCGAGCAAATCGTTTAGCCGATCGCCTCCGAGCAATGGGCATAAATCCAGATGAACTGTAAAATTAAGTAGCAGCATCAATTTCTGCTAACTGCCAGCGGTGTCAATAAAAAGTTATTAAGTAAAAATAAATTATGCCAGAATCTACCTCACTGCGCGATCGCTACCTAACACTGATCGACAAAATCGTCGAAATCACCCTCAAAGGTCAAATTCGCTCTAAAGAACAAGTCTATCAAATGCTGGTACAAGACATTGCCACCGGCACGGGCGAAATTTTTGAACGCTGTTTCGGCGAACGCCTAGATGCCACTGACAACCTGCTCAGAAATGAAAAGGACGAAATCAAACAAGCTAAGGCAAATCGCACCCTTAGAGCTCTCAAAACTATCCAAGGAGAATGGGAACGCTGGCAGAAAGATAACCGCGTCGATCGCGAAATCGCATCTTCGATCCAACAAATCCTTACCGCCGAATCTAACGGCCGCCTCTTGGCATTATTGCAAGTAATCGATCCGAATAAAGAACATCCGCTGACTCTCGATCAATTGCAGCAATTGGCAAAATCCCTGCACCAACAATTGCTGCAAACTTCCAACCCTGAAACCGAGCGAGATTTGCAACAAATCACCGCCGGGATTGCCAAAGGTTTAGAATCTTGGCAGCGGTTGGAACCGGAACTCGTCGGCTGGGTTTATCAGCCGCAGCAGCTAGGATTTGCGGGCAGTCCAGAACAAAATGGGCCTTGGGCTTTTTGGGCAAAAAAGGTTAACAGTCCGTTTCCCAACGCTCTTTTGAATACGATCGCGATCGGCGGATCTGTAGTAGAATTGGCTGCCAAGCAATCTAACATAGAATTAGGCGTATTGGTGGAATTGGCGATTATTTTGCAGTGCTTGCAGCGGGCTTTGGCGACATGGTTTGACAAACAAGTTTATGATTCCAAGGTGTCCACAAAAGCTTCAATTTCAACTTACATTACTTTTTCGGTAATTTGGAGTCAACTAGCTAGTGGGTTTAACAATTCTACCAAGAGCGGGGAGCAGTTGGCAAATGCTTGTTTTCAAGTAACTCTGCAAATTTTGCGCGCTTTTTCTGGACGCGAGTATTTTCCGCTTTACGGCGGGATTTTTGCTTCGTTTGATGGCAAGTCTCTGCGGCATACTTTGGATTATTTAGATGAACCGCTGCGGCGAGTTGAAGGTACTCAAGCTAAGGCTCGGATTCTGACGCTTTTGGGTTATTCGATGCAGGCGGCTGGGGCCTACGAGCGATCGATCTTACTGCACAAGCAATCGCTGGAAATTGCCCGCACCGAAGGAGACAAAGCTTGCGAAGTTGCCAATCTCAATCACATCAGCCGCAACTATGTTGCTCAAAAAAACTATCAGGAAGCGATTAATTACAGCCAGCGGGCTTTGATTATGGCACGGCAGACGGGAGAGCGGCAAGGCGAGGCGAACGCGCTGGCTAATTTGGGTTACAGCGAGGTGTTTCAAGCGCGGCAGTTGGAGGAGGTGGAACCGGAGGTTTATGAAAGTGCGATCGGCTATTTGGAACAAGGTTTGCTGTTGTCGGAAAAATTGGGAGACAGGCAAAGTCAAGCTTTTTGTTCCAGCAGTCTGGGAATTGCTAAAATTGCGTTGGAAAATTCCGAAAGTGCGATCGAATATTTGCTCAAAGGTTGGCAAGCGGCTCAATTTTCAGGCGACTTATATTTGCAAGGTCTGAATTTGGCTTATTTGGCTCAAGCGTATTACAGCACCAGCGAACTAGAAAAAGCTATATTTGCTGGCTGTTTGGGGATGTATACTTTAGAGCAAATTGGGGCGGTGGAGTGGCGTCAAACGGCTGGTTTGCTGATAATTATGCGCGGACAAATGGGGGCGGAATCTTTTAAACAATCTTTGGTGAAAAGTCGGGCGAATATCATTCCGGCGATCGGTGTTGACGGCTACGATTACATCCCGGAACTGCTGGAAAAATACCAGCAATCTATTTGATATCAAAATTACTCGGCGGTTGAAACCGCTCCTTGTCAAAGGATGTCCGCCTCCGCGGACTAAGAACGTCTTTAGTCCGCGGAGGCGGACTTTGTTTTTGTAGCCGCGATTTCAATCGCCGGGGATCTAAACCTCCGAATAATTAATGCTCGACAATCACTGGTGTTCCCACTTCTACTTTCTCAAACAAAGCCTGTGCGTCCTTATCAAACATTCTGACGCAACCGTGAGAAGCCGCCCGCCCGATCGACTCTGGATTCGGAGTACCGTGAAAACCAATCACATTTTTACCATCCGTCCAAAACCCGATCCATCTAGTCCCCAAAGGATTGTCCGGCCCCGCAGGTACAAGTTCTCCCGTCCAAGGATGTTCCCAAACCGGATCTTTGATCATGTGTGTAATTTTAAAACTGCCTGTAGGAGTTTCCCAGCCGCCTTTACCGACAGCCACCGGGAAACTGGCTTGTACCTTATTTTGGCGGTAAACATAGACGCGGCGCTGTCGCAATCTCAACACTAAACGCACTTCCTCAATTGGATTTACCGGAGGTTGTGGTTCCTGCGGAATATACCGAAACGGTTCGCCCAGCGGCGGCAGTTCTGGGACTCCGAGATTCGGCAATTTTGCATCGGATCTTGGCCGTTGTGGGGCGATCGCAATATTACCTAAATTAGCAGCAGGTCGGGCAGTTGCCTGCTGCTGTAGGGCCACCGACAGCGCGGCTGCACTCAAACTTAGTACAATTAACTTGTTAAATAAAAATTTGCTGTTCGCCATTATTTTGTTACCTAAACTCCTCACCAGGACTTCCTACAAAGTTCCTATCTAATTATCCGCAAACTGCACCCGATCTGAAAACTTTTGAGATGGCTTTTTGACGGATTGTACCCTGCGCCATTTTGAGTTAAAGTTCCACAAACGCTCGCTGATAACTCAACACAAAACTTAGGCATTCATACCAAACAAATCTGGTTTTTATACGGGGATCGGTGGCGCTCAGCGAGACTGTTCCGTGAAAAAATCCTGTTTATGCGTAAATTATGCCAGAAAATGATTGTATTTTACCTCCGACTAATTTGATTTTTTTAGCAGTGGCAGGCGGGCGATCGACAGTTCAAACTATGGCATTGCTGCACGCCAGCAAACGCAATCTGTCTTTTGGCAGAGTTTCCCGCCCAGCAGCAGCACTTAGCGCAGCTTAAAAAACTGCAGCGGTCGATCGAACAAACTCAATATATCACGCCAACACAGAGAGAGATGCGAACCGCTGAACTTGTTATAAATCGGGAACTTATGATCTAAAATTCAGTCTTTCAATACTTGTTCGACAATCTTTTTTTGAGATTGTCCTAAATTTCCTACTCCGGGGATTAAACTGGATTAGGTATAGAGGTTGGGACTTTCGCGCAGCGGAAGCAAACCCGACCCTAAATAGCAGTTAATGTGAGGTTTCAATGCGTCTTCAGAACATCAAATTATTGACAGGTGCAACCCTGTCCGTGCTAATTTCAGCGGTCTCAGTGCATCCTGCGATGGCTAACCCTGCAGTTCAAATAGCCCAAACGCAGACCACCACAACAGCAAACACTCAAACCGTGACCGGTTTTGTCAAAAGCATTGTCGGCGACGTAGTAACAATTCGCGAAGAAAACGCGCCATACAGGACTCTCAGGATTCAAAGATGTGTTCTGAGAATTATTGCTCTGGTACCGGGGATGAAAGTCAGAGCCTCGGTAGCCGGATCTCAGGTGGAAAATATCGTCGTGATCCCGAATTACAAGGTAGTAGCCACAACGGTTGTTCGTCCCGCAACCCCAGCACCCGCACCGCGTCCGGCTCCTGAACCGCCGCCGCGTCCGGCTCCGGCTCCCCGTCCAGTTCCCCGTCCGGCTCCGGCTCCTATTCCGGCTCCCCGTCCGGCTCCGGCTCCCCGTCCGGCTCCTGTGAGAGGACTTTGGTAGAATTAGGTTTTTAAACGGAATTAAGCCACCGCAAGTGCGGTGGCTTCGCTTTTTCACAGCAATTATAATAAGAGAATTGTCGAGCAATTGTTGAGAAATCGCTGCTATGTATTACCTGCGTTTCTTGCTGCTAATTCTACTCCTGCCAGCGATTGGGTGCGATCGAGCTACACATACCACAGCGACGGCCACAGTGACTGCCGCAACTCCTGTTCCCGAACCAAGTTCGTTAGCGCAGCCCGCCCCTACGGGGGCTGCGCCAACGAAGAGGATCGCCCAAATTCCCTCCCCCGTACCGCTGGCCAACGTTCGCACAAATCAAATTGTACCCACCAAACCGCTTTCCCCGCAGCCAATCCGCATTGCTGCAACTTCCTTGCCGCAGCCAGGAGCCACCGAAAGCGCCTCAAAACCCCCTCAAGTAGTACCGATTCCCGCATCGCCAGTGCTGCGAGTGCCTCCCGGCTTTGTCGTCAACGTTTTTGCTGACAATTTAGACGCTCCCCGATGGCTGGCTTTGACGCCGACAGGAGATGTTTTGGTAACAGAAACCCGGCAAAATCGGATTAGGCTGCTGCGCGATGCTAACGGCGACGGCGTTGCTGAGGTGAAAATGACTTTTGCCAGCGGCCAAAACGGGTTAAATATTCCCTTTGGCATGGCTTTTGCCGATCGCTATTTTTTCCTCGGAAATACGGCTGAAGTCCGTCGATTTCCCTACGCAAAAGGGCAGGAACAACTGACAGGTAGCGGTGAAAAAATTGCCGATTTACCGGGCGGCGGCTACAACCAACACTGGACGCGAAATGTTGTCGCTTCCCCGGACAACCGCCAGTTGTTCGTATCAGTTGGCTCCCAGTCTAATGCCGATGCCGAACCGCTACCGAGGGCATCTGTTCAAGTGATGAATTTGGACGGCACAAACCAGCAAACTTTTGCTTCCGGTTTGCGAAATCCGGTGGGATTGGATTTTCACCCGAAAACCAATCAACTCTACACGACAGTCAACGAACGCGACGGTTTGGGAGATGATTTGGTGCCGGATTACTTAACCAGAATTCGGCAAGGTCAGTTTTACGGCTGGCCTTACGCTTATTTTAAGCCGAATTTGCTCGACCCGCGCCACGTCAAAAACGGCAAGAGCGATCGACCCGATTTAGCTGCTAAAACATTAATGCCAGACGTGCTTTTTCAGGCGCACTCGGCGGCTTTGGGACTTCAGTTTTACGACGGCAAAACATTTCCAAAAAGATTCCTAAACGGGGCGTTTGTGGCGTTTCGCGGCAGTTGGAACCGGAACGCTGGAACTGGTTATAAAATCGTGTTTGTACCTTTTAATGCGGCTTCGGGACGCCCTGAAGGTTATTATGAGGATTTTCTGACTGGTTTTCTGACCGATCCGTCGGGCCCTAAAACTTGGGGACGGCCGGTTGGTTTGCTGGTTTTACCTGACGGCAGTTTGCTGTTTACTGAGGAAGCGAACAACCGGATTTATCGGGTTCAGTATCGCGGGTGAGCAAAGGTCGATCGATCTTTTAGACACCAGATCAGATTGTTTCCGGTTGCATCGGAATTATTAGTACCCAAAATTAGGAAACGGCACTGCCCAAGGAGTGTCAACTTAAGCCTGAAAACCTTGAGAAATCTCGCTTTCACCCCAGTCTAGATCCCCCTAAATCCCCCTTAAGAAGGGGGACTTTGAGTTGTTCCTGTCCCCCCCTTCTTAAGGGGGGCTAGGCAGGGTGGATTAATTGTCGAGAGGTTAAATCAAAGCTATGAAGGCTATTGACCAACATTATGCAAGGCACTTAACAGGTTTATCTAGACTAGATAAATCAAAAAGTAACT
>JANNOR010000028.1:0-22498 GCA_031399265.1 Cyanobacteria bacterium SOY_34_metabat_3
TGGTCCCACAGGTTGGCGCTTTCGCGCTGCTGTAAGGTTGCTGTCATGGTTTTATGATTGCTTTATTTGGTTTTCAATGTTCGTGACGGCTTTGTGTTCCGCCATGTAAATAACATAAACCTTTTATTTCAGTTTGTAAAGTATTTTAACAACAGATTAACTTATGAAAAGTATAAGCTGGAGTTATAAATATTAGGAATGCTGGATAAATGAGCAAGAATAGACGATAAAGTAGGGAAAGCCTGGAAGCAGGTCGCCTTCAGGCATGGAAATATTAAGATACAGACTTTTGCTGGCTGGGGATCATTATGAGAGCCCAATAGGGAACTTCAGCGGGATCGACATCGGCGATCGCCCGAATGGACTGATTCGGCATAGTTGCACGTTCTATATACAGTGCGCGATCGAACTGTCCCAACTCAATCAACACATCCCGAACCTTCGCGAAGTGTCGGCCCAGCTTAATAATCACAGCAGCGTCAACTAACGCCAAGCGATCGCGCAAAACCTCGGCATCCAACGTCGCAGGCATAATGCTTAACACATCGTTACGGTAAGTCAGCGGTACTCCCAAAGCCGCTGCACTCGCCATTGTCGAAGAAATTCCCGGCACCACTTCGGTAGTAAATTTTCCCGATAAACGGTTGAAAAGATACATAAAAGTGCCGTAGAGAAAAGGTTCGCCCTCGCACAAAACCGCCACATCCCGCCCCTCGCTCAGATGGGCGGCAATTTTCTCGGCCGCAATATCATAATAAGGTTGAGACGATCGCGTCGGACTAAAAGGCAATGGCATCGGAATCTCAATTTGCTCTTCTCGCAAGTAATCCGCGACGATCGCCCGGGCGAGCACCTTACCATTTTCCATCGCCGGATACGCAATCACCGGCACAGATTGCAAAATCCGATAAGCTTTCAAAGTAATCAATTCTGGATCGCCAGGGCCGATGCCCAATCCATACAATTTACCAGTAGTCTTAGTCATAATTCGTCCTTTTTCGCTAACGCATTCACGGCTGCCGTTGCCATTGCACTGCCACCGCGCCGCCCGTGCACTGTAATAAATGGCACTCCCCGACTGTTCGCAGCGAGTTCCGCTTTAGATTCGGCCGCCCCCACAAATCCTACCGGGAAACCCAGAATTAAGGCCGGTTTCGGAGCTCCATCATCTAACATTTCCAGCAGTCGGAACAAAGCAGTCGGGGCATTGCCGATCGCCACAACGGCACCTTCTAAATCATTTAGCCACAAATCAAGGGCTGCGGCCGATCGAGTATTGCCGATTTGTAGCGCCAATTCGGGGACTTCGGGATGCCAGAGAGTGCAAATTACTGGATTGTCGGCCGGGAGGCGTTTGCGGGTGATGCCTTCGGCCACCATGCGGGAATCGCACAGGATGGGCGCGCCCGCGACAAGGGCATTGTATCCAGCGGTGGCGGCACCGGGAGAGGCTGCTAAATCTGCGACAATATCTGTCATGCCACAACTGTGAATTAAGCGCACTGCGACGGATTCTAAGTCTTCTGGTAGGGTTGACAAATTGGCTTCGGCGCGAATTGTGGCGAAGGATTTGGTGTAGATTTCTGTTCCGTCTCGAATGTAATCAAGCATTATTTAAAACTGGATTTTTTTTGAATGAACCGCGAAGGCGCTTTAGGCGAAGCCGCGCGTCAGCGCTAGGGCGCGAAGGAAGAAAGATCAAGAGAGGGATTCACTTGTGATTCTGATTTTCCTGGTTAAAGAATTGCTGCAATTGGTCGATCGCACTTCGATCGATAAATTCGCCCAATGATTCGTCGGACGATCGCCATCGTTGATATATTTGCAGCAACTTTTTCGTAAAACTTGCAATCTCTGCAACTCTCACGCCCTGAAAAATTTGCCGCCCAAAAAGCGAGTCGGTTGTACCTGCGTAAATGTCATAACCTGCGATCGTCTCGTTTCCTTGTTTTATCTGAATTCCCACCAACGTTATATCAATTGGAGAATGTTGGGCGCAAGATTTTTGGCAACCGCTGAAATGAATGTTAATTGGTCGATCGATCTGCAATTTTTCGGCTAAATCTTTCACCATTTCTATGGCATGACTTTGGGTATCAGTCATCGCTGAAGCACAACCGCTGCTGCCAGCACAAGCAACTAAACATGAGTATAGAGTGGTTGCGGATGAGTGCAATCCCAAACGGGCGATCGACTTTTCGACTTCGCAAATCCGGGAGTTGGGAATGTCATAAATCAACAGATTTTGCCAAGGTGTAAGCCTCAGAGTTCCTCTGCCGAAGTTTTGGGCTAAATTTGCCAAATCTCGCAATTGCTGCGATTTTAGCTTCCCTAGGGGCAGTGCGATTCCGATGTATGAGAAACCTGATTGTTGTTGCGGATGAATGCCGAGATGTTGGTAACGGGCGATCGGCTTTTCAGATATGGAATGGGCGGGCAATATGCCCACTCCACAAGAAAATTCACTCTTTGTGGAACAGGCATCTTGCCTGTTCTTGAGAAAGCTATCAGATGTGAGTTGCAATACAAACGGTAGATTATGCTGTATTTGTTCGAGATATTTTTCCACACCCCAATCTGCCAGCAGGTGACGCAAACGCGGTTTTTTTCTGTCAATTCGAGGTTTATTTTGAGTATATTCAAGATAAACATTAGCGAGGGCTGCTAATACTGAAATACATTGCGATACAGGAATTATAATTCCTGTGTACCCGTTTAAATGCAGCTTAAATACAATTTCTGAATTTGCATATCGCCTTTCGGCTACCAATAAAATATCGTTGCGAATAGCGCGAATCGAAACCGATTCTCCGCCATCAAAACCGACACTAAATTTAGGCGAAAGTTCGGATAACTCAGGATGGCTTTGCAGGTAATCATCCCAAGCTTGAACTAGCGGGCGAGTATCGAGTAATTGTTGGCGATCGATCCCTGCTGTCGGGCTTGCCATAATATTGCGAATCGGGTCAATTTCAACACAGCGAGATGCTAGTCCCAATTCTTGCAAATTGTGCCAAACTTTAGGAGAAATTTCCGAGTTTAAGTCTCGGATTTGTAAATTCGCGCGGTTTGTTACTTGTACCCAGCCGGTGCTGTAATTATCGATCAAATGTGCGATCGCCCGACACTGCGATACATTTAAAATTCCGCCCGGAATCCGCATCCTCGATAATATTCCGTCTCGGGCGCGGGAACCGGAAAATAAGCCCGGACAAGTCGGTAATTCAGTCAAAACTAACAAATAAACCCCTCCCCGTGCGACGCAGGGAATCTAAAGTAAACTTCCTGAAATCGGCATTCTGGCTTTGACAGTTGCGGCACAGCGCCGGAATTACACCGGACTTTCCCGCTTTCAGGTTTCAGAAATGTATCACAAGTCGATCGACCTAAACCAGATCGATCGACTTTCTTAACAAATCTCTGGGCGAGCTCGCCTGTTTGGCGGAAAGTTCGTTTTAGTATTTTTTTGATTGCAGAATTAATTTTTAACCGCAATTATTAATGAATGCAAGAAGATCGATAGTAATAAAAGCCACTTTGTTTGTGATACAAAACCCAACCGGGCGTACAGTCAATCGGCGTTTGACCAAATTTGTTTTTAGGCCAGATGGAACCGTAGGGCCCGGATCCGCCATCTCCGCAGCGCAGATGTGCGGTATCTGTCAGTATTTTTCGATCAATTTCTGCATCCCCAGAAATCGGAATTATACCTAATAATTTGTAGTAATTCCCAGATTTCTCCAAAAACCAAGCTTGAATCATTTTAAAACTTTCCGGCGAACAATTTGATGAACTTCTCGGTAAAGGTTTGTCATCTTGATAATTAGCAGTGGTACGTACTCGCATCCAAATATCTTGCCCGGATCGCGGAAAAATATAACCGCTTCCAATCACTAAATCCCCGATTACTAGATGTTCCTTGGCTTCAAATGGAAATTGGTCATTATATAATTTATCGCCTCCAACAGGTTCAGGAATATCTAGAATAAATGCTAAAAACAAAATTCCAATTAAGGCGGTTGGAACACCACCTAAAATTACGATTGCTAAGCCGATCTTTTTCATGATTTTTGATTGCTTTATCTCTTTTATTTGATGGTTAATTTGGCTTCCCTAACCCGATCGCCCATTTGTCCTGTAATCATCACAGTTCCCGATCGCAGCGCTCGAAACGTACCAGGCTGCGTGCCCATATGATGAAAATTGCGATCGAGTAACGGCGGCGAATTCGGAGGCTTGGTTGGCGCACCAGGCCCCGGTTGCTGATAGTCTGGAGTCCGCAGCCCGAAAGTTACTGGGGGTAACAAATTGCCCTTTGAATCAGAGGCGATCATTTCAAAGGTAATGCGATCGCCCGCGCGCACTGTCGCAACTTCCGGCTGAATCCGAACATCCCAATCTGGCGGATAAACAACACCCGACATCAAAAGTGTTTTTTGTCCTATTTTTGCCAATACAGTAAACTCTCCCGGTGCGATTCCGGTCACAGTTCCCTCTTGGGAAAGTTGGATAATTTTGGTATCTTGTGACGACCAAACTGCTGGTTTTGCAAACAATGCGAAATCGGATACTCCGCAATCTGAACCGCTGCTTTCTCCGATTTTTAGTTTAACGTTTTTACCTGCGATTAAAGGGTTGACATCCTCAAATTTGTAAGCAAGACAAGGAGTAGTTTTAAAGATACCGACCGTCACGAGGAGCGCATCCCAAGCTGTACAACCAATCGCTACCAGTACCAGCGTGATTGCGGTTCCATAGCAACCTGCGATGATTTTTTGTTTTCGATTAAACTGATGCCAGTGTCGCATGATTCTCTCGATCGCACTATCCTCAAAAGTTACTTGGCTGTCATGGCGATCGGTCTAGCTTCATATGCCAAAAACAAAATTGGCATAGAGTTTGATGAAGTATGTTTGAATTGCGATATTGTTTAGTGTCAGCATTCGGAGCGCACTGGATTGAGAATTGATTCACTAAATATCGTGATTCACCAGATATCTAGTGAATCACGGTTTATAAACTTGCGAAGTGGTTACAAAAATAATCAGGATGATACTCGAAACAGAAAGATTAATATTGAAACCGATTGTGGAGAATGACCTCAACACGCTTCACAAAATTTTTACTGATTCCTACGTCAGAAAATATTTGTGCGACGGTCAAATCTGGTCGCTCGATCCAGTGGAAGAAATGATCGAACAGAATACAAAACTGTTTGCTGAACAGAAATTCGGTTTGTGGTTTATCGAGACAAAGAGCGATCGAGAAATTACAGGATTTGTGGGTTTGTGGTATTTTTTTGAGGAAGCACAGCCGCAGTTAGTTTACGCACTGCTGCCGAAAGCACTTAAAAAAGGTTACGCTACGGAAGCATCAACCAAAATATTGGAGTATGGTTTTGACGAACTTGGCTTTGACTATCTTGTCGCAAGCTGCGATCGCCCAAACATCGAGTCGCAAAAAGTAGCAGCAAGACTCGGAATGAAGCAAGTAGAATCAAGAATTGTGGATGGAAATCCGATATTATTCTTTAGGCTTGATAAGACATTAAATTAATGCACAAATGGCTATCGGTGGTGGGAATTGGGGAAGATGGATTATCGGGATTAAGCCCGATCGCCCGATCACTACTCGATCAATCTAAAATCATTGTCGGCGGCGCCCGTCACCTCGCAATGCTACCAACCGACGACACTCGCGAAAAATTAGTTTGGGCTTCACCACTACAAACAACAGTTGACAGCATCATCAGCCGTCGCCCAGAGTCTGTTTGCGTGCTAGCCAGCGGCGATCCAATGTGTCACGGAATTGGTGTCACCCTGTCGCGCCGGATTCCCATTTCGGAAATGACGATAATTCCCGCAGCATCGGCTTTTAGCTTGATGTGCGCGCGTCTGGGCTGGGCTTTGGCGGATGTTGAGACTTTCAGTTTGACCAATCGCCCGATCGCCTCGATCGCACTTTCTCTGTATCCGGGTGCACGCTTGCTAGTCTTGAGTGCCGATCGACACACGCCGGATCTTGTAGCCAAAATGTTGACGCAGCGATGGTTTGGCAGTAGTTTGATGACTGTGTTCGAGCGAATGGGGGGCGATGCAGAACGGCGGATTGAGGGGGTTGCAGCAGCTTGGAGTATGCCGGATTTGGATGATTTGAATGCGATCGCGATCGCAGTTGCAGCCGATCGCAAAACTCTGATTTTTCCTCGCACTTCCGGTTTGCCAGATGCTGCTTATCTGCACGACGGACAACTTACCAAGCGGGAGATTCGAGCCGTTACTCTGTCAACTTTGGCACCGATTCCGGGCGAGTTGCTGTGGGATGTGGGTGCGGGTTGTGGCTCGATCGCGATTGAGTGGATGCGGAGTCATCGGGGTTGTCGGGCGATCGCGATCGAGCGCCATGCAACTAGACTGGAATATATTGCTGAAAATGCGTCTAATTTAGGTGTTCCCGAACTTAAAATAGTTAACGGAGAAGCGCCCGCTGCTTTGGCAAATTTGCCTCAACCGAATGCTATTTTCATCGGTGGCGGTGTCACCGCAGAATCTGTGCTGGAAACTTGTTGGAATGCTTTGGGTGAGGGCGGGCGATTAGTTGTGAATGCGGTGACGATTGAGAGTGAACTTAAGGTTTTGCAGTGGCATTCTTTGCACGGTGGGGAACTGATTAAAATTGGGATTCAGCGGGTTGGGGCGATCGGTTCTTTTCAGGGTTGGAAGCCGCTTGCACCAGTGACTCAGTGGGCGGTTGTTAAGGTGCTGTAAGAGTTCCTTGCACGGGATATTAGCGCACAACTCAGTCACCTGATGAATTGTCCGAAGATGAACGTAATAAGCCGAGCAAGAAAGAAATTCCGATAGCTTGAACAAGAGAAATTTTGGAGAATCCAAACAAATCTGGCATCAGCCAGTTCCAGAGAAAAACAACCAATATAGAATTAACGACTGCCCAAACGATACCACCAATCAGTATTGTTAAGCAGCCACCACTGCAACCATTAGTAAAAGAATTACCATAACTATTCATGAGAAATTTTCCTCATTTATTTTCCTGATAACTGAAATCTCATTTGCTTGAAAGTAATAACCTCGAAAGCAAAGATAAACCAATTGCTTGCAACCAAGATATTTGTTTCAATCCAAACAGAGTAGGCATTAGCGAATTCCAAAGGAGGACTGTAAATGGACTGAATAAAATAGCCATAAGCACTAATAATGGAATGCTCATCAAGAGAACGGACGCAGTAGTAAAAACATACCATCGCCAGTATGACCATCGTGACTGTTTTCGAGAAGGACGAGAATTCATGCCTACCTCCTACTAAGATTTAAACTTGGGTCTGTGTAAAGCTATAAAAAGTTTCTGCATAAGGTCTGTTGATTAACATCATCAAATAAACAATCCTCAATGTCAATTCATAAAATTCATAACTTTGACTTCATAAAAGTCATGTTTATAAATGCCTGTAAAAAAAATAGGTTGGGTTTAATACAAGTAAACCCAACCTATTAATTAAATGAGAATTAAGAGTTTAGCCTTGATTCACAACAGTTGTTTTTAAGCTATCTTGAGACTCCGATTTAGGGACAAAGCTTTGAGTTACCGCAGATTCCTGAATCGGTTTCCGGGCTTCGATTAAAGTCAGAGCTTTGGCGACACCTTCAGGTAAAATCACTACCAAACTGCTAGGCGGTGCCTCGTTTAAAGCTTTGTTAACGGCTGTTGTTTCGTCGAGAATCAACTCGTATTCAAGTTTAGGTCGATCGGCAGTTCGTGCAGAAATCGCCTCTGCAATCCCCTGGCAAATTAACTTTGCTACCACACCGGGTTCTCGCCCGCGCCTGTCAACATCTTCTTTGACAATAATCCGATCGAACATTTCGGCAGAAAGCTTGCCTAATGTGACAAAATCCTCATCTCGTCGGTCTCCTGGGGCGCCAACTACTCCGATCCGCAGTCCCGGCCAATTCAGCACGAAACTGCCCAAAGCTTTGTAGCTGTGCGGGTTGTGGGCGTAGTCGAGCAAAGCGTGATAGCTGCCCAAATTAAACAGGTTCATCCGTCCGGGAGTTTGACCAACTGAGGCCTGAAAGCTTGACAAAGCAGTCCTGATATCTTCTATTTTCACTCCTTGGGCAAAAGCCGCCAAACAAGCCGCCAAAGCATTGGCAATCATAAACGGCGCGCGCCCGCCCATCGTCAGTGGCACATTAATCGCCTGTTCGATTCTCAGCGTCCAATCGCCTTTCAAGATCGACAAATACCCATTTTCGTAAATCGCTGCTAGCCCGCCCGCAGCGGTATGTCTGGCAACCAGTTCGTTGTCCGGGTTCATCGAAAAATAGGCAATTTGAGCCTTGACACGCTGCGCCATTTGTGATACCAGCGGGTCGTCTGCATTCAAAACTGCGTAGCCTTTGGGCATTACCGACTCGACGAGGACGCTTTTGAGTTTGGCTAGTTGTTCCACGGTTTCGATGTCGCCAATTCCTAAGTGATCGGCGGCGACGTTCAAGACAACCCCGACATCGCACTGATCGAAGCCCAAGCCCGATCGCAAAATTCCGCCTCTAGCTGTTTCCAGTACCGCCACTTCCACCGTCGGATCGGACAAAATCAACTGAGCACTCTGCGGCCCGGTATTATCTCCGCTGTCCACTAAATATTCACCGATGTAAGTGCCGTCGGTAGTCGTGTAACCGGTAATCTGACCGGTTTGCTTGACGATATGGGCGAGGAGGCGAGTAGTTGTAGTTTTGCCGTTGGTTCCGGTTACGGCTAAAATCGGCACCCGGCTGGGTTGAGGCGATGGGAATAGCATATCGAAGACTGCGCCGGCGACGTTGCGGGGCAAACCCTGACTCGGGGCGACGTGCATTCTGAAACCAGGTGCTGCGTTGACTTCGACGATGACTCCGTTTGTATCGCGCAGGGGTTTGGAGATGTCGGATGTCACTACGTCAATGCCGGCGATATCTAAACCGATGATTTTGGCGACTCTGGAAAATAGCCAGACGTTTTCCGGGTGGATTTCGTCGGTACGATCGACTGCAATGCCACCGGTACTCAAGTTTGCTGTGGCGCGCAAGAATACTCTTTCGCCGATCGGCAATACCGAATCCATCGCGTAGCCTTGTTTTCCCAACAAATCGAGGGTCAATTTGTCGATCGTAATTCGGGTGAGCACGTTGTCGTGTCCATCTCCCCGCTGCGGGTCGCGGTTTACTTCTTCAACGAGCTGTTCTACTGTAGACTTGCCATCTCCCACGACGTTAGCGGGGACTCGTTCTGCGACTGCTACGACTTGCCCGTTGACTACCAATACTCTGTGGTCGCGCCCGGTGTAATAGCGCTCGACAATCACGTTTTTGGTTTTCGATGCTGCGCTGGCTAAGTCGTAAGCTTCTTCTGCTACTTCCCAGGAATTGATGTCGATCGTAATTCCGCGGCCGTGGTTGCCGTCTAGGGGTTTGAGGACGATCGGAAAACCGCCGACATCTTCGATCGCCCCGCGCAGTTCGTCCAAATAATTAATCACCGTCCCTCTCGGAACCGGCACCCCGGCGCTACCGAGGATATTTTTGGTACCTTCCTTGTCGCAGGCTAGTTCTACCCCCAAAACTCCCGTGCGGTTGCTCAGAGTTGCCTGAATCCGCTTTTGGTGAACTCCGTAGCCGAGTTGAATCATAAACCGGGCGCTCAAAGGTATCCAGGGAATGCCCCGCGCTTCTGCTTCCTTGATCAGTGTTTCCGTACTCGGCCCTAGGGCTGCGGACAAACCAAACTCTCGGAGGTCTCTCAAATCTTGGACTAATTCTGCTGCGGGATAAGAGCCAGTATCGGCAATGCTCTGACACATCCGCACGCCCGCCCGCGCTGCATAGCGACCAGCTTGTTCGTTTTGATACTCGAGCACAACTTGGTAAGTGCCTGGGGTCGCAGTCTCGCGGGTACGACCGAACCCGACGGGCATTCCTGCCATTTCCTGAAGTTCTAGGGCTACGTGTTCGATTACGTGTCCCATCATTGTGCCTTCTCTGACCCGTTGCAGGAAGCCGCCCTTGTGACCGGGAGAACAGTGATGATCGTTCAAACTCGGCAGCGCAGCAGTTAACCCTTCGTAGAAGCCGGGAATTTCGGATGTGGTTTTATCTGCCAACTCCTCTAAATCCAGACGCATGAGCACGAGTTTGTGGCGTCGGATGCTCCAGTAGTTGGGGCCGCGTAAGGTCTGGATTTTAAGTATTTTCATGGCAGTTAGAGGGGTATGGGTCGCGAAATCTTATAGGTAATTGGATCATTTATTCAATTTCGGGCTTGATTGCTCGATCGACTGTTCGCTGCGAACAGTTTGGCACTGTATTTGCAGTTAAGGGCCGCCAGCATTAAAAATTTAGGCGTGCGATCGACTCGAAACAATTACAAATATTAACTAGAACACAGAAGGTAGAATTTTCTGTAATTCTACCTTCTAGCGTCAGACGTTAGCTGCTTCGGCATCTACTGTTGTATCAACGATTAGGCTCGATCGCCACATAATTTCTCCCGAATCAATCACAAGAGATATTCTGGATTAGTTGACAGTCCGGCATTCCGAAGGCCAGCCAGATTCCGCACACGCTGCTGACGGCATCGGTTTGCCCAGGGGCATATTGTAGCAATCTCCGTGACACAAGACGTGCAAGCGCATATTGAACAAACTTAAGGGTTCTGTCGCTCCTACTTGAGACTCATTGGTATAAAACTTTTCCCTAGGATCAATAATAGTCACCGTGCCTTTACCGAGGATTTTCATCGTATCGTCTCCCTCAAATAAGGCGCAGGTATCTTCATCAATACCAATAGCGATGTGCTCGGGATGGGAAGCCACAGCCGACAGCAAGCGAGCCATCCGGTTCCGGTTGTGAAAATGCTGGTCTACGATGATCTCAGGAATAATGTTAAGTCCGTTTGCCATGTCTACTAAAGAACGGTTCGGCGACGCGCCGCTCCCGCCGCCTGCAATCATGTGATATCCCATCACCGCAGCACCCGCGCTGGTGCCGGCGAGAGTAATCTTGCCTTCGAGAGTTTCTTTGCGAATTTTCTCCATCAGCGGGGTGTCCGCCAGCAGCCCGCAGAGCCGCAGTTGGTCGCCGCCAGTGATGAATACGCCCGTACAGTCTTCTAAGTAATCTTTCCAGACAGGGTTTTCGGCTTGTTCGCGTTCGCGGATGTCAACTACTTTGACGGCGCTAACGCCCATTTCGTCAAATATAGTGCGGTAGCGGTTGCTAATCCCTTCGGGATCTCGCGAAGCGCAGGGCACGATCGCCAGCCGAGCATTTGTACCCCCAGAACGGCAAAAAAAGGTGTTCAGAATCTCCCGTCCATGAACCTTGTCTTCTGCTCCGCCGATGACCATAATCGAGGTTTTTGGGCGATCGGGAATATTGTGGTGTTCAACGGGTTGAGATGTCAACTGCTGCATGGTGTGTCTTCCTCTGGTGGATGTGAAATTCAATTTTGCCGTGACTGTGGGTAAATGGAGCTTTTCAAGAGCGAATATTTTTTAGGGAGAGTCAGGTGCGATCGCCGATTGCCAAATCCCGCAGTTGTTTGGGGGCGAGTTTACAAAGCAACCGCCGCCTATGACAACAGATTATTTTTGTACAATATCAGCCCGCAGACAAAGGAAGAGAATTTAACTTGCAAAAATTCTCAGAGATTATAAGAAATTATAAAAAATAAAGCAATTACTGAAAACCGATCGCCCTCTAACGGTCAAACTAGAGGTGATGTATCAATAAATTCCAATTATTGTGCGATTTGACGTTGTTACCCTGTTTCCAGATTTTTTCCTGGCTCCCCTAGAGTCGGGACTGATGGGCAAAGCCTTAGCTAAAAATATTGCTGAGGTGAATTTTGTCAATCCTCGTGATTTTACCACAGACAAGCACCACCGAGTCGATGATGAGCCTTACGGGGGCGGAGTGGGGATGCTGATGAAGCCGGAGCCGATTTTTGCTGCGGTGGAGTCTTTGGCGGTTTTGCCTAGGCGCGAGGTGATTTTGCTGACTCCCCAGGGCGAACCGATGCAGCAGGCGATGTTTCGCTCCTTCGCCGCCGAGTGCGATCAATTGGTGTTAATCTGCGGTCATTATGAGGGTGTGGACGATCGAGTTTTGGATTTAGTCACTCGCGAAGTATCTCTGGGCGACTTTGTGCTCACTGGGGGCGAAATTCCAGCATTAGCTTTAATTAATGGAGTTTTGCGCTTGCTGCGGGGAACTGTGGCGAAGGAAGATTCCCTAAAGTTTGAGAGTTTTGAGGATGGACTTTTGGATTATCCGCAGTATACTCGACCGGCCGATTTTCGAGGTTTAAAGGTTCCTGACGTGTTGCTATCTGGGAATCACGCGGAAATTGCCCGTTGGCGTCGGGAAAGGCAAATTGAAAAAACTCGATCGCAGCGGCCGGATTTGTACGAAATTTGGTTACAGGAGAAGGCAGAATAGGAGAAAGGGCGATCCAAATTCATCTCTTGTGGAACAGGCCGGAAAGCCTGTTCCGATAGCAAGAAATCGCAAACTCAATAGTCCTGATTTTTAGCGATTATATGAAATAATTATCTTCTGCTATACTTCCGAAACCTGAAATTTCCATGAATATTCGCATCGGCAACGGCTACGACATTCACTGCTTAGTGGCCGAACGCCCTCTCATCCTCGGCGGCATCAATATTCCCCACGAATTAGGATTGCTCGGTCACAGCGATGCAGACGTACTCACTCATGCGATTATGGATGCGATGCTCGGAGCACTTAGCCTCGGAGATATTGGCCTTTATTTCCCTCCCACTGACCCCAAATGGAAGGGTGCGGACAGTTTGGTTTTGCTAGAACAAGTCAACCAATTGATATTAGATAAAGGCTGGGAAATCGGTAATATAGATTCAGTAGTTGTGGCCGAACGTCCGAAGCTGAAACCGCATATTGGGCAAATGCGCGATCGGCTTTCTTCCGTTCTCAAAGTAAACCCAGACCAAATCGGCATCAAAGCCACCACCAACGAAAAGCTAGGCCCCGTTGGGAGAGAAGAAGGCATTGCAGCTTACGCTGTAGTTTTGTTAATGCTAAAATAGCTGTTAGGTTATGACAATTTTTCGCTCATTTAGGATAGAAATCTATGCTTGCCGAAAACTTGGAAATCGAAACGCCGATCGATGTTGACATCATTGCTGTCGATAAGGACGATCGGGTAATCATGCTAATCGAGGTCAAAATTATTCAAGCTGAAGAAACAGCAGCAAAGCAAAGGATTGCTGACTATATGATATCTTGGATGAAAGCTGTGTTAGCGAAGATATCCGAGCAACGCACCATAATTCCCTATGCTATGTTTGTTGACACCGAACAAATTCTGATTTTCAAATGGGACGGAGAAAACTTATCTGAACCTGTTTGTTCTCTAAACACTGGTGAGATACTTCGCCATTATGAGCCTGAATTTGGTAAAAAATGGATATCTGAGCGTTACTTTGAGAGTCTAATTGAATCGTGGCTGGAAGACTTAGCATATAACTGGAAATCGGAAATGCCGCCAGCATCAGAACAAATAGCAATAATTGGCTTGTTACAAAGGCTGACTGGTGGAACAACAAAATCAGGAGTGCAACTTGGCAATTTTGTATATCGAGACAAACTTTTTGATGAGTATTGCCACAGGGCGTGACCCTCAAGCAAGTACGTTGCTGATACAAACGCCAGCATCTGTACAGTTGACAATACCCAGTATTTGCTACATGGAATCTTTCTCTGCTTTAGAGGATGAAGTGAAGCGACACAACTATTTTAAACAGCAACTTAAAAATCAAATTAGTGAGGCTAACCGAGATTTGACATCACACCATGCCCGGTCTCTATTTTTCAACTTAGGTCAGTCTAAAATCAACCATGAAAACCGACTCGACGATATCAATTTGCGTCTGCGTGAATCTATTGAGCAGTTGTCTCAAAATGCTGAGATGATTGCCTTAACTGCTAATATAATTCAAGAAAGCTTAAACACAATTCTCATCAAAAAAGACCCAACAGATAATTTAATTCTGCACTGTATCCTGAGTCATGCCCGATCGCATTCTACAGAAACCAAAGTATTTCTCAGCGGTAACGTCAAAGAATTTCGCCAACTTCCCGAAGTTCAAGATGCTTTGCAACAGGCTGGAGTGACAAAGTATTTTTCGCGCAGTGAAGATTTTCTCGGTTGGCTACAAATTCAGTCGTAGTTGCACTGAAATGGTATAGTTGAAAATTATGAAAACTCCTATGATGTTACATTCAAAACTACGATCGCTCTTGATTTTACTGGTGGCAATTGCCGCGATAACTCTGTCGGCGTGTACTCCGGTGCGATCGCAATCAACAAACAGACTCATCGTTCCCACTCCCAGCGGCCCGGGCACATTCAACTACCCGCTAAATCAATCTGCATACAGCGTGTTCGGCTATATGTACGAAGGATTGATTAACGAAAACGGCTTGACATCGAAGCTAGAACCCGGTTTGGCTGAGTCTTGGGAAGTCTCTAAAGATGGGAAAAAGATTGTCTTCACCCTGCGAGAAGGATTGAAATGGTCAGACGGCGCACCGATGACAACTGACGACATTATTTTCAGCTATGAAAAGATTTATTTCAACGACAAAATCCCTAGCGGTTTGAAAGATACTCTGAGAGTTGGGATGAGTCGCCAATTCCCCAAACTAAAAAAAATTGATAGTCGTCAGGTTGAATTTTCAGTGGCCGAACCCTTTGCTCCATTTATTAGATATGCTGGGGGAATACCAATTTTACCAGCTCATATTTTACAAGAGTCAATCAGCAATACAAATCCTGATGGCAAGCCGAAGTTCTTAGCTACTTGGGGCACGGATACTGACCCGAAAAAAATTGTTGGTAACGGTCAATACCGAATGTTGAGCTATACCCCTAATCAGCGAGTTGTATTGGAACGCAATCCCTATTTCTGGCGAAAAGATGCCGAGGGAAATGCTCAGCCTTACATCCAGCAAATAGTCTGGCAAATTATCGAAAATACTGACAATCAATTGCTGAATTTTCGATCGGGCGATTTGGATACTCTAGACGTGCAGCCGGAGGTGTTTCCCCTGCTAAAACGCGAGGAAAAACGCGGAAAATATACGGTGTTTAATGGCGGCCCGGACACTGCCAGTGTCTTTATGTGTTTCAATCTGAATAAAGGGCGCAATGCTCAAAATCAGCCGTTTGTAGACCCGGTTAAGTCTCGGTGGTTCGTGAGTAAGGAGTTTCGGCAGGCGATCGCCTATGGCATCAACCGCGATGCGATGACTAACAATATATATCGCGGACTGGGCGCGCCATTGCATTCCCCAATTCCGGCACAAAGTCCGTTTTACTTGTCTCCAGAAGAAGGATTGAAAACTTACAGTTACGATCTACAAAAAGCCAAAGATTTACTGTTAAGTGCTGGCTTCAAGTATAATGCTGAAGGGGAATTACTGGATACTGAAGGTAACAAAGTCCGATTTACTTTATTAATGGCTGCGGGAAAAAAAGTGCGGGAACAAATGGCAACGCAAATTAAGCAAGATTTGGGCAAACTGGGAATGCAAATTGATACTCAGTTCCTGAGTTTTAACACTTATGTGGAAAAGCTGCGTTTGACCAAAAATTGGGATACTTACCTCGGCGGTTTTAGCGGAGGTACTGAACCGCACAGCGGCTATAATATTTGGTCTGTCAATGGGACTTTGCATAGTTTCAACCAGGGCCCGCAAGCCGGAGAACCGCCGATTAAGGGCCGGGAAGTGTACGATTGGGAGCAAAAAATCGATGACCTTTACGTGAAAGCTTCTCAGGAGCTTGATGAGGCGAAGCGCAAAGAAATTTATGGCGAGACGCAGCAGATTATCGCGGAACAAGTGCCGTTTATTTATATGGTGAATCCCTTAACTTTTGAGGCTGTGCGCGATCGCATTTCGGGGATTAAATACAGTGCCCTAGGCGGTGCTTTCTGGAATTTGTACGAGTTGAAAATTACTGAATAGTAAGAAATCGGCGACTGTAAGTCGCTACTACACAAACCAAGTCCGCCTACGCGGACTATTAAGGAAAATATGGAACCAGAAATCTTACAAAAGTTACTCGAATCTGTGGCTACCGGCGAAGTCACTCCCGCCTTCGCTTTAGATAAATTAAAGCACTTTGACTTTGAACAAGTGGGAGATTTTGCGAAAATCGACCACCACCGCAGATTAAGAACCGGTTTCCCAGAAGTCATCTGGGGCCCGGGAAAAACAGCGGCTCAAATTGTGGAGATTATGGAGGCGATGCGCGGGCGAAATTCTGCGGTGATGGCGACGCGAATTGAACCAAAAGTTTTCGAGCAATTGCAGCAAAAAATACCCGATTTATGTTATTATGAAAAAGCTCGAATTTGTGCACTTTCTGGTAGTTCCGCAACTTCGCAACATCCAGGTAAAGTAACTATTATTAGTGCAGGAACAGCAGATTTACCTGTAGCGGAAGAAGCCGCTGTTACTGCGGAACTTTGCGGTTTTGGGGTGCTGCGTTTGTGGGATGTGGGAGTTGCCGGCATTCACCGTTTACTGAGCAATCGGCACGTAATTGATGATGCGGATGTGTTGATTGCGGTTGCTGGTATGGAAGGTGCTTTGGCGAGTGTAGTTGCCGGTTTGGCAGATTGTCCGGTGATTGCTGTGCCGACAAGTGTTGGTTACGGCGCGAGTTTTGGGGGAATTGCTCCTCTTTTAACTATGCTGAATTCTTGTGCGGCTGGTGTTGGTGTGGTGAATATTGATAATGGTTTTGGTGCGGCAATTTTGGCCTGTCAAATTCTCAGAACTGCTGGTAAAGTTGGGAAAAAGTAACTAATACAGTCATGGATCCACAGCATCTACAATTCCGGTTTCACCGGAATAATAGAGGAGACTGCACGTGCCGTGTCCCTACAATGTTATTTTGGGTAGGGAAACGGCACTGCCGTCTCCTCATTCAATCCCCTACATCATCCTGAAATTAGCAGATGTAATCGCATTAGCACTCACTCCAATCATCACAGCTAAATCCTCCCCTGTCAAGAGATTTTTGATGAGAGTTCCCTGAGTATTTTGAGTTATTGCTAACTGGCTAAAGCTCAAACCTCCGGTTAGTGCGATCAAATCTTGACCAGCACTAAAATCACCGATAATGTCAAATCCTCGATCGGCTTTTAAGACAAAGATATCATTCCCACTACCACCAATCAAGCTATCATTGCCCAAATTTCCATAAAGGATATCATTACCTTTCCCACCTAAAACTGTGTCATTACCTTTGCCTCCGTAAAGTGTCTCATTTCCCTCACAGCCACTCAAAATGTCTGCCGCTTCTCCGCCATTCAAGTAATCATCGCCAGAACTACCATCTAAGGTATCATCACCTAATTGTCCTAACAGAGAATCATTGCCTTGACTGCCGAGAATTATATCGCCACCTTTGCCCCCAAAAAGGACATCATTACCTTTACCTCCATCGATAAAGTCAGCAGCTTGATTGCCATAAATTGTGTCATTTTCCTCACGGCTATTCAGAGAATCCTTACCTCGATTTCCGAAGATAATATCTTCACCTTCACCGCCCAGAATGATGTCATCATCTTTGCCACCAAACAGGATATCGTTCCCTTTACCGCCATCAATAAAATCATTATCTTCATTGCCGTTCAGGATGTCGTCGCCATTCCCACCATATAAGTTGTCATTCCCAAATTTGGAATTAAATAGATTACCAAAGTTGCTACCCAGAAATTCATCGTTTTTGTCAGTGCCTAGTTGAATATTAGATACGCCGAGTATGGTATTTTCAACAGACTTTGGTTGGTTTAAATTGGGATAGTCAATTTTGTCGCTGATGCAGTCATCATTGGGGATGTTATTAGGTGTTGGTGCAGGAGTTGGTGTTGGTGTTGGCGTGGGAGTTGGTGTTGGTGTTGTTATAGGCGTAAGAATTGGTGTTGGTGTTGGTGCAGGTATAGGCGTAGGTGTTGGTGTTGGTGCAGGTGTTGGTGTTGGTGTTGGTTTTGGTGTTGATATTGGTGTTGGCGTTGGAGTAGGCGTGGGAATTGATATTGGTGTTGGTGTTGGAGTCGGTGTAGGCGCAACCGTAGTGTCAATATTCGTGACAGCTATATCGGCAGGTTTGAGATTTTTGTAGTTGACATCTGCGGTAGTTGTATCAGCCGCCGTGATAATTTGATAGGTTTGATTTCCGTCAATAACTAAGTCATCGACTCCGGTGACAGTGATTGTTTGTGCTACATTCCAGTTAGCAGATGTGAAAGTGACAGAAGATTTATCTACTGTACCCTCGGTAATTTTGCTGCTAGTTAACCCGATCGCAACATCGGCTGTTGGTTGACTGTTTAGTTTGACTGTAAATGTGGCTTTTCCTCCCGCCTCGGTTGTGGTTAATGCTGCGATCGGTGCGATCGTAATTCCAGCAGTTTCGTTGTCAGTATTCGTGACATTTACATCGGCTGGCTTGAGATTTTTGTAATTGACATCTGCGGTGGTTGTATCAGCCGCCGTGATAATTTGATAGGCTTGATTTCCGTCTGCAACAAAGTCATCAACTCCTGTAACAGTAATTGTTTGTGCTACATTCCAGTTGGCAGATGTGAAGGTGACAGAAGATTTATCTACAGTACCCTCAGTAGTGTTGTTGCTAGTTAATCCAAGCTTGACATCGGCTGTTGGTTGACTGTTTAGTTTGAGTGTAAATGTGGCTTTGCCGCCAGCCTCGGTTGTGGTTAATGCTGCGATCGGGCTGACTGTAATTCCGGCAGTGTCATTGTCTGCGATCGCCACACTTAGATTAGTCGCGGTTCCTAATAGTATCCCAGATGATGGGTTGCTAATGGTTAAGGTGGCTGTTTCCGTACCTTCGACCAGATTATCATCGTTCACTGTCAGGGTTACTTGCCCAGTCTTGCTACCATTTGGGATGGTGATTTGAGCGGGAATAGCACCTGTAAAATCAGCAGCGCTAGCAGTACCAGTTAATGCTAAATTAACTATCTGATCGCCGATGACGTTACCTTCAGCAGTGGCGGTAAAGGTGATAGCTGTTTGACCCGTTTCGCTGGCGGTTGTAGTGCTGGCAGTGAGGTTTACTTTTGGTGCGGGAATGGTGATATCAAAGGTGGCTTTGTCAGAAAGGTCAATACCGCCATTGGCTGTGCCGCCGTCATCTCGGAGTTGCACGCTCACGGTGGCAGTACCAGGTTTGCCACTGGGAGTGTAGGTCAGCGTGCCGTTGGTTGCTACAGTTGGTTGAGTCGTAAATAAGGTGTTGTCACTGTTAGTAATGATATAGTTGCTAACAGTCTGATTTGCTTCGTTAGCTGGGCCAAAAGTAACGCTATTTACCCAATTGTTGACGGTTTGAGCTGTATTTGTCGAAGCTGCTAAGGTTTGACTTCCTAAGTTTGTAAAGGTGGGTTTGTTGTTGACACTATTGACGGTGATGGTGAAACTTTTGGTAGTAGAAGTATCGATACCGCCGTTAAGAGTGCCACCGCTGTCTTTAACTACAACATCAAAGGTGGATGTACCGTTAGCATTTGGGGCGGGGGTGTAGGTAAGCTTACCAGTGGCATCTACTGCTGGGGCTACCGCAAATAAGCCTGGAGTGCCGATTTTGCTGACGGTGTAAGTGGCAGTTTGGGTGGCTTCATCTGTGCCACCGCCTGGATTAAAAGTCGCCCAATTTGTGACTGTTTGCGCGCCACTATTTTCGTTGACGCCGATCGGGCTACTTGCAATGAAACTCGGCGCATCGTTGACTGGGGTGATGGTGATGGCTCCGGTGCTGGTGGCAATGCTAAAGGCAGTTATGCCACCGTTGTTAGCGGTATCACCAGTGCTGCCGTTGACACCAAAGATGCTATCCCAGGCGCGGAAAGTGATGCCATTGGCGATCGTCCCGTTGAAGTTTGCAGTTGGTTGGAAATAAATGCGGGTATTGGCATCTGTGGCTAGGAGGCGGGCGTTGGTATTGGATACGGTTCCCAAAGCGATCCAAGTAGTGCCGCCGTTGGTGCTATAAAACCAACTGCCGTTAGTCGTGTCGGCGGCGGTGATGGCGATGCCAGCCTGTGCGCCTATGTCGGGATCGGTGATGTTTGTACCGATCGTCGCAATGGCAGAGATGAGTGTGCCGACAGCGCCAGTGGGTGCGATCGCATCTTCTAGGATGGGATTGAAGGCGATCGGAGTATTGGCAAGGATGGGGGCGTTTTTGCCAGGGGCGATCGAGCCGTAAACATCGTTGTTGTCTTGGATATCGCCGGCACCATTAGCGCTGGTGTTAGCAGCGGGAAAGTTTCCTTGGTTGGCTGCGCTGTTGGTAGTGAAAGTAGCTCCAAATGTAGTGACTGTCGGAACTGTGTTGGGTATTCCCTGGGTGTTAGGGTTTTTGGTGAGAGCCAGAGCAAAGATAGCGCCGCCTAAGCCTTTGCCGGGGTTTTTGGCTGTACCGCCAGTGGCGGTATTGCTGCTGAAAGTAGCGTTTCTCAGGGTTAAAGAACCTGTGCGGATGAAAATGGCACCACCCATGCCAGCGCCACCACCGCCAGCCTCGCCAGCGCCACCGCCTTTACCACCGCCAAAGCCACCAAAACCAGTAAAGCCCCCAGCAGGGTTTCCAGGGCTAGCGTAAGCATAACCACCTGCGCCGCCGCCACCGCCAAAGCCACCTGGGCCCCCCTCACCGCCGAAGTCGCCAAAGCCAGCAGTGCCACTACCGCCGCCGCCACCAAAGCCACCAGCGCCACCTGCTCTTTTGGTGCCAAAAGTGGCATTGCCACCACCGCCGCCGCCGCCGCCAAAAGTGGCATTATCACCTCTGCTCGCAGTGCCACCAGTGCCACCACCAGTGCCACCACCCTTGCCACCAGTCGTGGTGGCATTGCTGCCATTACCTCCAATGCCACCGCCACCACCACCACTACTACCGACGGGAGTGCTCTTGCCACCATTGCCGCCAATTGCTTGATTGCCACTAAACGTAATATCATTTAGTTCGATCGCGCCATCATAGACAAACAAACCGCCGCCCATCCCGGCACTACCACCACCTCCACCAAAACCATTGCCACCATTACCACCTTGTGCTCTCCCACCTGAGATGGTCATTTTGGAGAAACTAACGGTTCCAGACTTTACAAAGAAGGGCTGAACGTCACCAGCGTCATTGATACTATTGTTATTCACATCGCCGCTGACGGTAAAACTGCCTCCGACAAAGGCGATATTGCTGTTAATTACTTGAGTCGGAGTCCCCGTAAATCTGACACTGTTTTTGAGAGTAATGGTGTCATCTCCGGCTGCGGCATTCGCATCTAAAATTGCTTTGCTCAAAGTGCCTGCGACAGTACCAGTACCATCATCGGTTGCCACCGTGACATCAAAATTTGCTAGTGTATATTCATAGTTTTTCATTGACTCGCGATCGAACGGCACGACTGCTTCTATCTTGCCCGTTACTATTTCTAAATCCCAGTCGCCGACTTTTGCAGCATTTCCCGTCAAATTGTCAGAAGCTGCAATATCTGCACCTGTTATTTCACTCAATCGCTTCACAAAATTCTTGCCAGTGTCTCCGGCGGCTACGTCGCATCCATATAATAGGATATCTCCGTTTTCAGTTAGGGTATTTCCCCACTGTTTTAGCTGAGTATTGAAATCTTCTATATCGTTCCCATTCAGTATATCTGAACCGAGTTTTAAACTGCTTTCGCTGCCGTGTGAAAGAATATGCACAGCTTGAATGTCACTTTCACTCGCCAAGGCTTGGGTAATTTGCTCAATGCCACTGCGATTGCGATCTAAAATGACTATTTTGGCCTTAGCATCGATACCTTGAATTAGAGTTTGATAGTTCTGTACTGAGGAGTCTACGAAGATGATTTGCTGGTTCGGGGTTGATGAGTTCATAGTTATTGCAATCCTTGAGATTTATGGTTTATATTTCTAATTTGGAGACGGCAGTGCCGTTTCCCTACAATTGATCGCGGTAGGGACACGGCACTGCCGTCTCCTCTATCATTCCGGTGCAACCGGATTTGATATTATTTAATCGGAGACGAGCGTAAATTCGGACACGGCAGTGCCGTTTCCCTACGCCGAAACAATCATGTTAGAAGTTTATTGAGCTTTCGCTACAATAGCGCTGGCATGGCTATTTGTCGGATATGTCCAAAATGATAAGCTATCAAATCGCTCAAATAAATCGGGTGGTAAAATTGTTGTCCTGGGTTTAAACTCGACTTTAGAACCCACATTCCGCACCCCCAACTGGCACATAGGCGGATTGAGGGGGTAAAAGTGAATCATCCGAGACCATCATGAGTAGAAATACTCAACTATCTCGGTCACTCAGCATTACCCAGTAGTCCATTCTGGAAAATTGACGT
>JANNOR010000033.1:0-9517 GCA_031399265.1 Cyanobacteria bacterium SOY_34_metabat_3
CTTCTTAAGGGGGGCTAGGGGGGATCTGGCCTTAATAGCCGTCTCCTCTATATGATTCCGGTTACACCGGAATTAAGCTAATTCATTGTCAAGCATTCGGGAAAACTTCGGCTGAAAACATACGGCGCAAAATTTCGTAGAATGGCTCACAATACTTCGCTTGTTCAGGTGTTAGACAAGCACAAATTTCCTTTCGCAGCAAGTGAGTCATTTGGCTGACAAGTTCCCAACTCACATTTAATTTGGGGTAAATCATCACGCACAGCGGAAACAATTCCGTCTCTAAGGCGTGCAGGTTTCCTTCCAGCAAACACACCCACATATAAACTTGAAACATCTCGACATCGCGGATGCTGGATGTGCGGATATTTGGGCTGTTTAGCGGCCCAGAAAGACAGCGGTAGCGCGGGTACAGTTGATTTACTCGATCGACCACCCGTTCAGAAATCTTCGTCATCATCGGCATCAGCGCGCGTACAGATTCCAGCGGTACCGAATCCGCTGGATGGTTCCCCGCCGCACTGTAGGCGCGTTGCAGTGGCATATACAGATGATCGTCGAGAATCTTCACATAGTTAGAGAACTTTTCCTGTTCGCCCTCGGGAAGCAACTCCATCAACTGCATTCCAGTGTAGTGATACTGCATCGCCACAAAGCCAATGACGCGGGGATCGATCGCTGTGACTTGCTTGCGAACTTCGCCGAGCACGGGGCTAACTTTGTTGACAATACTGTGGGGCGGTAATTGCTCGGCGTAGGCTTCTATCGCAAATTTGTAGACTTTATGGATGCCGCCAGAAATCTGCCAGGGATCGATCAGTTCGCTATCAATTCCGTGCATAACTAACTCTTTCGCTAGCAGGTTGTCAGTTTTCGTCCAAGATTTTGCACTCACAGAACGCAGCGAACCCAACATAGTTTTTGCCATGCCAGTGCGCCGCCGTTCGGCAAAGCGATCGTCATTAGCAGCCACTGGGGAAGTAGCTTTCATCTGCTGCATATATTTTTGAGCAAAGGAAACAGATAAATCTACCGTAGGTGATAAAGGATCGAAGGATGTGGAGCCAGCCAAAAAGGAATTATTAGTCATAAATTTAGTGTTTGTTGCGAAAATAACTTGATAATGATTGTTAGTTTGTTACAGATGCAATTGATAGTAGCTGATGATAGTAATGCCAATACTTGATCGGATGTGATCTGGGATTTGATATCGAGTGATTTAGATCATAGCGATGTCTATTTTTTGTACCGTGTTTTGGTTAATTATAATTGTATAGACGAGATTACAGTATCGTATAAATACTGATTTTTTATGTATTGTTTTTGTAATGTATTGTTTGTAATTTATTATTTGTTGCTGTTAGAACCCCGACTTGTTTAATAAGTCGGGGTTCTGGGTATTTTGTTAACTAACTGCTAAGCCCGTTGATTCTTGCTTTCAGGGCATTTCGCGCTTGTTCTCGATCGTCAAAATGGACTTTTTCAGTACCCAAAATCTGATAATCTTCGTGTCCTTTTCCTGCGATCAGCACGCCGTCTCCGGGTTGAGCTTGCATAATAGCAGTGCGAATTGCGGTGGCCCGATCGCACATGACGATCGGTTTCACTCCGGCGGGAATTCCTGCTACGACATCCTCCAAAATGCGATCGGGAACTTCAGTACGCGGATTGTCGGAAGTAACAACAGCCACATCGGCCAATTCTGCGACGATTTTACCCATGATCGGGCGTTTCGTGCGATCGCGATCGCCCCCGCAACCAAACACGCAAATCATCCGACCCGGAATAAACGGCCGCGACGCTTTCAACAAGTTCTCCAAACTATCGGGAGTGTGCGCGTAATCGACAATTACGCTAATATCTTGATCGGCGCTAATTTGCACCCGTTCCATCCGTCCCGGAACTCCAGAAAAGTGAGATAATTTTTCTGCAATTGCCGACAAATCCAAACCCAACTCCAAAGCAGCACCCACAGCAGCCAGCATATTGGATAAATTGAACTGACCGACTAAAGGCAAATCAAAAGCAGTTTTTCCTTTGGGAGTATGCAGAATTCCCTTAACTCCATTCGGCTGATATTCTAAATCATCAGCATACAAATCGGCAGTTTTATCAGTAGTGCTGTAACTCCAAAATTGCTCAGGATTGAGAGTTGTAACTATCCGCCGTCCGTAGGTATCATCAATATTAACTACAGCCCGACCTTTGAGATAATCTCTACCAAACAAAAGTGCTTTCGCCTCAAAATAATCTTCCATATCGCGGTGATAGTCGAGATGGTCTTGAGTCAAGTTTGTAAACACAGCAACTTCAAAACCACAGCCCAAAACTCGCTGCTGCGCCAAAGCGTGGGAACTAACTTCCATGACGGCATATTTGCATCCAACCGTCACAGCTTCTGCTAATTCTTTTTGCAAGTCAACCGCAAAAGGTGTGGTATAAAGTGCGGTTTTTTCGTAGCCCGGCCAGCGGGTATAAAGCGTGCCGAAAATCGCCGCCGACAACTGCATTTGATTCAGCAAAAATTCGATTAAATGAGTTGTTGTAGTTTTACCGTTAGTCCCAGTAACGCCGACAAGCTTTAATTTGCTAGCTGGATTGCCATAAAATGCGGTTGCTATTAGGCCGCAAACTTCAGCCATATCCCTGGTTGGAATGACGCAAGGAGCCTCTTCTAGCCCCTCCTTGCTAAGGGGTGGAACCTCTTCTAGCCCCCCCTTAGCAAGGGGGGGTTGGGGGGGTGTTTTTTGCGCGGCTTGCGTGGAAATTACGGCGGCTACAGCACCGTTGGCGATCGCACTTTCCCAAAAATCTCCCCCATCTACCCGCGTCCCCGGCATTCCCAAAAACAAATCTCCCGGCTGACAAGCATGGGAATTAGTCGATAAACCCGTGACTTCAGCATCGAGGGCCGGATGTTCCCCTTCCAAAGAAATACTGGGCACCGCTGCTAATAATGCTCTCAATTTCATCTAAAAAACTCCTCACTTGGATATCTTGAATCTATTTTGACTCATCGCTTTGCAAATATTTCTGTAACATTTGCTCCAATTGCGCGATCGTGCAGCGGGGAGAAGGGCGCGGCAGCAATTCTTCTGGGGAGGATACAGCATCGCCCGCAGATTTTTTTGGCTGGGGCTGCACTTTATACAAAACGGGTACTTCGTACTGGTAAGCTTGAAACCAGTCATCCCGCGAGGTAATGTCTCGGACTTCTAGTTGAAAGTTGAGGCTTTCAATCTGTTGGAGTTTTTCTTGCAGCCCTTCGCACAAATGACATCCGGGTTTGCTGTACAAAATCAATCGCATCATATTGTAAAATTACACTCGATCTTAAATTTTCTTTCCTGGCGATCGCAAGTTAGCTAACCCGACGCGAGCCAGACGCAAATCATGGCATGATTGGTGTCAATGCGCCGTGCAGGCTATCTTAGCATTTGGGGCGAACCAATTAGTGCGATCGACCATCAAAACATCACTACAAGCCGATTTCTTTCTTCTCTTCCTCTGTGTCCTCTGCGCCTCTGCGGTTAAAAAATAAATCTACTTCACAAATCAAAGAGTTAAATTTATTAACACCCACTTAATTATAAAATTAGTTTTCATTTACTTGACTAATAAATCAAACTTTTGTATAGTGTAGAAGTAGCCCTACAAAAAGGAGGCAGTATGGACTGCACCGAATACGCAGAAGCCAAGAGAAAAGCAGCTAAAAAAATCAGCGCCGACATTCGAGAACGCTGGAACAATCGGATTGTTCAGCGGGAATTGCACTTGATGGGTGAAGCGGGTGCAGTGCAGTATTTAAGTGATTACGGGCGCGGCATTGGGACGGCAAAAGTTATCGGTTTTGCACTGTGTGCGGAGTCGGAAGGATATCCAGAAATGGCGATGGGATTTTGGAAAAGAGCGTTTGAGTTGGAAACGGGAGAAAAGCCGATCGCCCTTACTGCTCCCAACAACTCTACCACCGATCGTGCTGCGGCCAAAAAATCAACGGCAGCCCCAAAAATCGAAACAGTCAACAATCCCATAGTCGCGGAATTGCCACCCCACTTACAGCCGGGACGGATTGTGACAATGCAACCAATTGACGCGCCGAGCGATCGCGCTTACTATATCGAAAATCCCGAATATTGGGGACAGCCGAAGCGCGACGGCAATCGAGCAGTCATCGTGGCGACTCAAGACAAAGTATACTACCAATCGCGATCGACAAACCTGCGACAACAGCCCTCAATTGCGATCGAGAAAGCATTAATTGCAACAGCAGCTAACATTGGCACCTTTGTTTTAGACGGCGAATTGTATTATAAAAGTCATAGTGGCAGCGAACACCGCACGGGCGCGCAAGCTGCTACAGTTAATATTGAAAGCGGTTTCCCTACAATTCAGCCATCCGCAATTTATGCCATTTTCAAATGCTTGTTTTTCAAAGGAAATGACTTAACAATCCTCGCCGAATCAGAACGAATTGCAGCCGGAGTTGAAGTTGGCGAAATGCTGGCGAGTTTATGCCCAGATTTTGAAATTGTACCAACATCTCGCACCCAATCCGAAAAAATTTTACTCGCTAAACAGCAGGAATCAGAAAATAGAGAAGGCGAAGTTTGGGTTTTGCATCACAGTCGTTATGTCGGCGGCAAAGATGTGCGCGGATTCCCGATGGTGAGGACTAAATACTGTCTGGAATTAGACTTATTTATTGTCGGGCTGACTGCGACAAAAGTTGCGGGGCGGCCGTTTAGCGCGATTAAAGTCGCGCAAGAAATAGATGGCAAATTAGTGCCGATGGGAACTGTAGGAACAGGGTTTAGCGGAGAGGAAATGCAGGAAATAGCCCGACGTTATGAGGTCAACCCAAAAAGTGTCAAAATCAAAGTGCGATCGCAGGGTTTGACAGAAAGCGGCAAACTGTGGCACGCGCGATTTCTGGAGTTTTGTTGAAATTGGTAGGGAAACGGCACTGCCGTGTCCTTAACATTGGTAGGGAAACAGCACTACCGTTTCCCACCCGGGTATGCGATTATCAACCAATAGTATCAAATAAAATCATGAGAGGAAACATCAATGTTTGTCAGCAAAAATAATTTCTACGTCTCCCCAGAAGAATATCTAGAAGGCGAACGAGTCAGCCCCATCAAACACGAATACAGACGCGGACACGTTTATGCAATGACGGGGGCAAAAAACCCTCACACTATTATTTCTAGTAATCTAGTTCGCCTGTTGGGAAATCATCTTCTGAATACGCCATGCTTAGTTCTTACCTCTGATATAAAAGTCCGACTGGAAGAAGCAAATTGCTATTACTATCCTGACGTAGCGGTGACTTGCGACGAAAGAGATACAACTTCAATGGAAGACTTCATTCTTTATCCATCTTTAATTATTGAGGTATTATCTCCCTCAACCGCATCTTTTGACAGGGGCGATAAATTTGTCGATTACCAAACTGCATCCAGTTTGCAAGAATACGTGCTAATCACTCAATCCGAAATCAAGATAGAATGTTTTAGACTCAATGCTGAGGGAAATTGGGTTTCTCAAACTTACCGACAAGGAGATACAGTAGAATTTGTTAGTGCGAATTTCAGTTGTACAACTAGCGAAATTTATCAAAAAGTCCCAGGCATCATATTGTGATATCAATTCCGGTTGCATCGGAATTATTAACCGAAATTAGGAAACGGCAGTGCCGTTTCCCTACAATATTATCTTGGGTAGGGAAACGGCACTGCCATCTCCTCTATATCTTAAGTCCTCACAACAAACAACCAATAACAAAATGATTAAAATCTTACACCTTTCAGACATCCACATGGGAAGCGGCTTTTCCCACGGGCGCGTCAACCCAGAAACAGGCTTAAATACACGCTTAGAAGACTTCGCTAGTACCCTGAGCAAATGTATGGATAGAGCGATTTCTGAGCCCGTAGATTTAGTTATATTCGGCGGCGACGCTTTCCCGGATTCCACGCCTCCACCATTTGTGAAAGAAGCTTTTGCGCGTCAATTCAGCCGCTTGGTAGATGCCCAAATTCCCACGGTTTTGCTAGTAGGAAATCATGATCAGCATTCCCAGGGACAAGGCGGCGCGAGTTTGGGAATTTACCGGACTTTGGGTATACCTAAATTTATTGTAGGCGATCGCCTGGAAACTCACCTGATTCAAACCCGCAGCGGCCCCGTACAGGTGGTAACATTGCCTTGGTTGACGCGATCGACCTTAATGACACGTTCCGAGACTGAAAGCCTATCTATGGGCGACGTTAACAACTTATTGACCGAAAAACTGACGATCGCCCTAGAAGGCGAAATCCGCCGCCTCAACCCCGAAATACCCACCGTACTATTAGCGCATTTAATGGCAGATAAAGCAAGTTTGGGCGCCGAGCGTTTTCTAGCAGTAGGAAAAGGCTTTAATATTCCAGTTTCCATGTTAACTCGTCCGTGTTTCGATTATGTTGCCCTCGGCCACGTTCACAAACACCAAAATCTGAATGTTGCTAACAATCCGCCCGTAGTTTATCCAGGAAGTATCGAAAGAGTTGACTTTAGCGAAGAGAAAGAAGATAAGGGGTTTGTGTTAGTTAATTTGGAACGAGGAAAAGCTGAGTGGGAATTTTGCGCTTTACCCGTACGAGTATTTCAGACAATTAAGGTAAATGTTGCCGAATCAGAAAACCCGCAAACCGAGTTGGTGAAAGCGATTGGGAAGAAAGAGATAGCAGACGCGGTGGTGAGACTGATCTACCAATTGCGATCGGAACAATTAGACTTAATTGACAACGCAGAATTGCACATACTTTTGGGTGAAGCGCACAGCTATACAATTCAACCAGAATTAGTCAGTCAGCTAGCAAGGCCGCGGTTGCCAGAATTAAATGCTAATAATAGTATAGAACCGTTAGATGCTTTGAAAACTTATCTGGCAAGTCGCGAAGATTTGAAAGATATTACTGATAGTATGCTAGAAGCCGCGCGGGATTTATTGGGAGTTGAAGAAGAAGTTTTAGTCGAATTTTAGTAAGTTATATCAATTCCGGCTGTACCGGAATGATTTAACCGCAGAGAACACAGAGAAAGAGAAAAGAGAGATGAATAATTCTGATACTAACGGATTTGATATAACTAGAGGGAAAAATGAGAATTAATAAGATTTCTGTTACCAAACTTTTTGGAGTTTTCAACCATCCGGTTTCGCTCAACATGGAAGATAGAATCACGATTATTCACAGTCCGAATGGATTTGGCAAAACAGCATTACTTAGGCTGATTAATGGATTTTTTAATTCACGTTACTCAGAGCTTTTGGCTATTCCATTTGCCGAAGTTATAATAGACTTTGATGATGAGAGTTATCTGCAAATAACTAAATCTATTGATACAAGTGAAGATAAAAAAAATAAAACTTTAACGTTTTACTTTTATAAACCTGGTGCAGAAACAGAGACATTTTCACCTAATATATTAATAGATTCATTAGCGGAAACAAATGTTTCTTTGGATATCACAGAGGAGAGAATACAGTCATCAGGTGGTATAGAAACACAAACTAAAAATTCGGAATCAACCGCCCTACAAAATCTTGTCAAGGCCTTGACTGACTTGACTAAAGAGTTAACTTCAAGCATAAAAGTTAATAAAGAACCAAAGTGGCTATCAGAACTAAAAAGCTCGATCGATGTTCATTTTATAGAAACTCAGCGTTTGTTAACTCCCTCAACTGTTCCTGAAGCAGCGGTAGACACCAAACACCCATCAATGATTCCCTCAGTTAATATATATTCCCAGGAACTCGTAGAAGAGATTCAAGCAAAACTGGCTGAATATGGTGCATTGTCTCAATCTCTTGAAAGAACGTTTCCTGCAAGAATTTTCAACAACAAAGCACCCTCATATCTAACAGAGGAAACACTTCGCAACAAATTAAATGAAATTGAGGAAAAGCGTTCTCGTCTCAGAGAAACTGGTCTTTTAGATAAAGACGAGAATCCTGATTTTCAAGTAGAACAAAATATTGATGGAGTCACAAAAAACATTCTGTCGGTTTATGTTGAAGATGTAGAACAAAAACTCATGATTTTTAAGGAACTCGCTACTAAAATAGAACTTTTCAAAGGAATTATTAAACAGAGATTTCTCTATAAAAATATGAGCATCAGTAAAGAGAATGGTTTTACCTTTACAACGGCGGATGGTAAACCTTTGTCGCCGACAGACTTATCTTTCGGGGAACAGCATGAACTGGTAATGCTTTATGAGTTATTATTCAAAGTTCAACCTAACTCGCTTGTTCTCATTGACGAACCAGAACTTTCGCTGCATATAGCGTGGCAAATAGAGTTTCTCAAAGATTTGCGAGCAATTATTAAGCTGGCTAACTTTGATGTTTTATTAGCAACTCATTCTCCCGATCTGATCGATGATAGCTGGGATTTGACAGTGGAATTACAAGGGCCAGTTGAATGACCCAAAACGTTAAACTCGATCCACAAAACCTTAAGCCCGATCGCATTGCCAACAGAATTCGCCTGCTGAGAAATCAATCTCAATACACTGGATCTTTTTTAATTGTTGAGGGAGACACAGACGCGCGCGTCTGGAAAAACTTGGTACACTCCACAAAGTGTCGTGTAGAAAATGCCCATAACAAAAACAATGCTGTTGCAGTGATCAAGATCCTTGAACAAGGTAAGTTTGCTGGCGTTTTGGTTGTTGTTGATGCTGATTTTGATATAGTAGAAGGAAGTGTTCCACTCAGTCCGAACTTGCTATTCACAGATACTCACGATATCGAAACTATGCTGCTGAAGTCGCCAGCACTTGACAAGGTGCTTTTGGAACACGGCTCGGAAGACAAAATAAAGAGTTTTGCTAAAGATATTCGCCAGACTTTACTCGAAAATGCCAAAGTTATTGGTTATTTACGATGGGCTTCGCTGAAGTTTGATTATTGTTTAAAGTTTGAAGATTTAGCTTTTAAGAAATTTGTGGACGATCGCACATTAGTATTAAATCAATCGGAGTTGATAAAAACTGTGAAAAACAACTCTCAAAAACTTGGACTTGACGAGCAAGAAATTATAGTAAAGATGGATAGCTTAAAAACAAATACTCAAGATATATGGTATATTTGTTGCGGTCATGACATGATTTGTATTTTGTCGATCGCACTTTGTAAAGCATTAGGTTCCTGTAACTCTAAGGAAGTCGAGCCAAATGTACTAGAAAAATATTTAAGGGTTGCCTATGAGTCTGCTGATTTCCGGCTGACAAAACTTTATATAGCTATTCAGACATGGGAACAAACTAATAAACCTTTCGATGTTCTATCTAACCCTTAACTTCCACACCCCCAAAAACTTCCCCCACAACCAATCGGGTTCCATTGGCAAAATCCACCCCAGACTGCACCTTTTTCCCAGCCAACTGCACCTCCCGCAATAATAATAAACCATTACCAGTTTGGACGATCGCCCCCAAGCCCCTCACAACCTTCACAACAGCCCCA
>JANNOR010000065.1:0-41857 GCA_031399265.1 Cyanobacteria bacterium SOY_34_metabat_3
TACGGTGCTGTTTACTGTCATGAGGAATCTCATATTAACCTGGATGAATGCGGCGCGCCAGAGTTTTTTACGGGCGGCGCAAAGCTGGTAACGCTAACAGGCGATCGTGCTAAAATAAAGGCAGAGACTTTAAGTGAAAAGCTCGATCGCGCTGGTGCCGGTGTCGTCCACCACGTACAGCCCGCAGCCGTGAGCATTACTCAAGCAACGGAAGCCGGCACAGTCTACAATCCAGCGGAAATTTCCCACATTTCGGAGGTGGTTCGCAGCCACAATTTGCACCTACACATGGATGGAGCTCGCTTTGCTAATGCTGTTGCTAGTTTGGGCTGTTCTCCTGCGGATGTGACTTGGCGCGCTGGTGTGGATATTCTCTCATTTGGAGCAACAAAAAACGGCGCGATGGCGGCGGAAGCTGTGGTATTTTTCAATCAGGAATTAGCAAAGACTTTCCCTTTTTACCGCAAGCGCAGCGGGCATCTATTCTCGAAGATGCGGTTTTTGTCTGCGCAGTTGGAAGCATATATAACTGATGATTTGTGGCTGAAAAATGCGACTCATGCAAATAAGATGGCCACTAAATTAGCCGCAGGCTTGGCTGGTGTTGAGGGAGTCAAACTTTGTCAGCTTGTCGAAGCTAATGAAATTTTTATGCAGCTTCCAGAATCGGTAATTGCGGGGGTTTTAGCTGAGGGTTTTCTGTTTTATCGTTGGGATAAATGTACTGTCAGACTTGTGACTGCTTTTAATACTAAAGAAGTAGATGTGATTGCTTTAGTGGAAGCTATTAAACGCTATTCTGTATAGATTGTAGGGGCGGATTTTACGAATAATATCTAATGAGTACCAACCATCTAGATAAACCCGCCCCCCACAACAGATAACCCACATCAACATTAAATCTGCATCGAATTCGGAAAGTTTATCTTGTGATTGTTTGTTGGGTGGGGGCGGGTTTGAGAGATTGTTTATTATTGGCAATTATTGTTGGTGGAACCCGCCCCTACAGTTTGGTGAGGGCGGGTTTGAGAGATTGTTTGTGATTGGCAATTATTGTTGGTGGAACCCGCCCCTACAGTTTAATTGATTCAGGAATAGGTTCTGCAACTGCTGCTAGTTCCGGTTCCACTGCTTCTAGATGTTCTTCTAAAAGAGCCAGGTTTCTCATATTGGATTTATAAAACGCATCGAAGATATCTCCAACTAAAGGCACTGAGCCGATGACTGCTTCTAGACCGATATTATAAATCATTTTGCCTAGGGTTTTTTGGGGGAGGTTGAATTGAGTTGCTAAGTAAATTAGGTATGCGGAAAACGCAGTATCTACGATATCCCCAGCACCCGGAACCAAACCGATAATCGGATCTAAACCAATGCGAAATTTAGTACCGGGGATGCCAATGGCGGTATCCATCAGGCGGCTGAGTTTGCGGATGCGGTTGAGGGTGGCAAGACGCTCTATGTTGTTCATATTATTATTGTTGGACTAGATTGAAAAAGCGACATCAGTCGGAAGACGGAAAAAAACATCTAGAAACCGCTGATTTTTAATCTTGGCTAATATGCTTAATTCCCCATTCGTGCATAGTATCAATAATCGGTTTAAGACTTTCTCCCAGAGGTGTTAGCGAATATTCAACTTTTGGCGGTACTTGCAAATAAATTTCCCGGTGCACAATCCCGTCTGACTCCATCTCTCGCAATTGCTGCGTCAGCATCTTCTGAGTAATCCCATTTACAGCCCGTTGCAGCTCGTTAAAACGCTTCACTCCTGGAAACAACTCCCGGAGAATCAAGACTTTCCAGCGCCCGCCAATTACGTCTAGAGTTCGTTCTACAGGGCAATTTGCCCGATCGACCTTTAGCTCTTTGACTTGCATAGTATCTTTTTGGTAACTACCGCACTTTTTAGTACGTACTTCCCATAATAGCTTGACTCGGTTTAAAGTAGAAATATCTCAGAACACCGATAAACTTCACTGAGGATGCAAAAAATGATTACCGTCAGAAAAAGTGCAGCTAGAGGACACGCCAATCGCGGTTGGCTGGACAGTTACCACACATTTTCCTTTGCCGATTATTACGATCCTAACTATATGAATTTTCGGTCTCTGCGGGTGATTAATCAAGATGTTGTTAGCCCGGGAAAAGGTTTCGGTACTCACGGCCACAGTGACATGGAAATCATTACCTATGTATTAGAAGGAGTGTTAGAACACAAAGATTCTTTGGGTACTGGTGCAACGATTAAACCCGGTGAAGTGCAGCGGATGAGTGCGGGTACGGGCATCCAGCACAGCGAGTTCAATCACTCGCAAACTGAGCCGGTTCATTTGCTACAAATTTGGCTGTTACCGGATACAAATGGATTGCCGCCGAGTTACGAACAGCGGGATTTTCCGGTAGCAGAAAGACATGGTAATTTGCGGTTAGTGGCGGCCCGGGATGCCAGAGATGGTGCGGTGAAAGTGCATCAAGATGTCGATTTGTATGCGGCGGTTTTGGATAAAAACTCGCGGGTTTCTCATGCTTTGGGGTTGAATCGCTATGCTTGGTTGCAAGTTGCTCGCGGTACTGTTTTGCTGAACGGTTTGCCTTTGGCAAATGGCGACGGGGCGGCGGTTAGCGATGAGTCTGAGTTGGTGATTGAAGCGGCGGAAGATGCGGAATTTTTGCTGTTTGATTTAGGATGAATTTTTGCAGGCTGCATAGTCGGTAAGGTGCGCAATGCGCACCCTACTTAGTGATGAATAATGTGCGCCGAAGAACATGATACTTAGTATGGGTTACTACTTAGGAAATAAGCAAATAGGAGGAAGAAAGTAACTTGTGTTTTTGCTAATTTGACTAAGGGTAATTACTTAGGATAAATTTTTATGCAACAAAAGCCGATCGCCCGCAAGCATCTTATTTTGAGCCTCATCACTGGTTTAGCAGTCGGCGCGATCGCAGGCGCACCCATCGGCTGGATGGCTAATGGGTATTATACCGAACAGCGTTTGGCTCAAATTCTGATTTGCCGAGAAAAGAATAAAGATCAACCGGTGGCTGTTGTTGAGTCTATTTGCGGTTCGAGATTCTAAATTGTTCTGCTAGCTAGAGGGCTGTGTCAAATATTGTCAAGCCTGCGCGGATGTCGAAAGTTCGTTGGCGTTAGCGAAGCGATCCGAAGGAAAGCCCGCCCCTACGGGGGCTGCGCCAACGCAGAGGATCGCGCAGGCGATGAGTGCGCTGTCAACCGTCAATATGCCGCCACAAACCGGAAAAGTTCTTCGTCGGTTGATATGTGGGTATGTTAAATTGACACAATTATGAATTACAGCAGAACAATTCCGGTTATTTTGAGTGCTACGATCGCCCTGAGCTCGATCGCCCTTATCCCCTTCACATCACCTCAAATTGCCCTCGGATTAACCGCCGACGCAGTTAAAAACGTCGCTAAAGACATTACCGTGCGCATCCAGGGGCCAAAAGGCGGTTCGGGAGTAATTTTAGAGAAAAAAGATAGCACATACTATATTCTGACAAACTGGCACGTTATCGATAAAGCCGGGGATTACGAGGTCGTAACTCCCGACGGCCAAGCTCACTCTGTATCATACACTCTGGTGCGGCGAGTGCCGGGGATAGACTTAGCCGTCGTCCCCTTCAGCAGCACTCAAAGCTACCGTCTGGCTGAATTGGCAAATTCCGCAGCAACTCCCGGAAAAAAGGCGATCGTCGCTGGCTGGCCGACATCTGGCGGTTCCCTGAGACAGCCGATTTTCATTGCTACCGAAGGTCAGCTTACTGGCCGCCAAACTGCCTGGAACGGTTATACATTGGTATACAATAACTTAGTGAGAGCGGGCATGAGCGGCGGGCCGGTGCTCGATGATGCAGGGCGAGTTGTGGCAATTAACGGCATTGTCAGGTTAGAGGACAATTCCGATAAAATCGTGGCGGCGGGGATAGAAATTAATACTTTCATGAAATGGCGATCGACTGTTTCACTGCCAGTAGTTCCGCAATCTACCACTGCTGGGAAACCGAAAACTCCTGCTAGTAATGCGCCTCGCAAGCCCGCAAGTCCGATCGCCTTTGCTGCAACAAATACCCTAAAAGCGCCTTCGGAAGTTGTGAGTTCCCTTGCCCTTGCTTCCGCTTCTTTTACCACAGGAAATAGCAACGGCACAATCTCTGTTTGGAGTTTTCCCGGCGGCGAATTGAAAACTACGCTGCGGGGACACGCGGAAGCGGTAAATGCACTGGCTGCAAGTGCGGACGGCAAGCTATTAGCTAGCGGCAGCGACGACAAAACGGTGAAAATTTGGAATTTAGAAACGGGGACGTTTGTACGCACTTTGCCCGGTCATTCCGGCGCTGTTTCGAGCGTTGCCGTTAGTCCTGATGGTCAATTTATTGCGAGCGGCAGTTGGGATAAAACGATTAAGATTTGGAATGCGAAAACGGGGGAATTAGTGCGGACTTTGACAGGGCATTCTGGGTTGGTGAATGCTGTTACTATTAGTCCCGATAGCAAAACTTTAGCTAGCGGTAGCAAAGATGGTTCAATTAGGTTGTGGAATTTAGCCAGCGGTCAAGGAATTCGGGCGATTGGTGGCAAGAATTTGTCTGTTTTGTCCTTAGCTTTTACTCCCGATGGCAAGAGTTTAGCGGCGGGAAATAGCAACGGCACTGTTGGGTTGTGGAATGCCGGAAACGGCCAGTTGATTCGCCGTTTGAGCGGGCATACTGATGGAGTTTGGTCGGTGGCGATCAGTCGGGATGGCAGTATGTTGGTTACTGGGAGTTGGGATAAGAGTATCAAGATTTGGGATGTGCGATCCTCTTCGAGGGCTTCGCTAACGGGGGATTTGAGAGGTACTTTGAGCGGACATTCTGGCTATGTTAGCGCAGTGGCGATTAGCGGGGATGGCAAGATGATTGTGAGTGCTGGTTGGTTGGGGCAGATTAAGATTTGGAAAAGGAGTTGAGATTTTTTTGAACCACAGAGGCCGCAGAGGGCGCAGAGGAGGAGTAGAAAGAAGATGGTTTGGTTTTGATTCAGTAAGGTATATTGATATATTTGCCATAAAAAAATGAGCGAACTAAAGACTAAATTACCGACTGATATCTGGGTGGTAGCAACATGGGAAGAATTCATCGTAGTCGATAGCTGGCGGCACGTTGACGACAATATTATCGTCCCAGCCCGATCGCCCTCAACACGAACTTAGCGATCGACCAAAATCATCAAACATCAGAAGCAGTCTCAACCTTAGCCGAAAACTCGCCGCCAGCTAAGCGTGTCCGATCGACACTTGTGATAAATTTGGTACTCGCCAGACTAAACTGGAAAACAAAATCTAATTTTAAAATTTCGCCATAAATTCGATCGACCCCTTATACTAGCGGGACTCTCCACTTGGCGGAGTCAATCTCAAATCTCAAACCTCAAATCGACATGGCTGCTGACAAATGATTGAAGTAGAACACTTAAGCAAAACTTACGGTTCAACCGCAGCAATCGCGGACGTGTCTTTCTCGGTAGAATCAGGAGAAATTCTCGGTTTTTTGGGCCCCAACGGCGCTGGGAAAACCACAACCATGCGGATTTTGTCGGGATATTTGCCCGCATCCAGCGGTACCGCCCGCATCGCCGGCCTCGACGTTCACGAAAACTCGATGGGAGTTCGACAGCGCATCGGTTATTTGCCCGAAAACCCGCCTCTGTATCCAGAAATGAGTGTGGAAGGGTTTTTGTTTTTTGTCGCGCGGATCAAGCAAGTACCAGCGGGCGATCGCGCGCGAAGAGTCACCTCGGCGATCGAACGCTGCGGCTTGGTTGAAAAACGCAAAGTTTTAATCCGCAAACTTTCCAAGGGTTTTAAACAGCGAGTCGGTATCGCCCAGGCGATCGTCCACGATCCGCCCGTAATCATCCTAGACGAACCAACCGTCGGACTCGACCCCCGGCAAATTATCGAAGTCCGCAATTTAATCAAAAGTCTAGGCGGCCAACACACAATCATTCTTTCGACTCACATTCTGCCGGAAGTCAGCATGACTTGCAACCGCGTCACCATCATCAATCGCGGTAAAATCGTCGCTGCGGGTACTCCCGACAATTTGATGGGAGAGTTGGCCGCCGGAGAAGGTTACGATCTCGAAGTTGAAGGCGAAGCGGATTTGCTGCACAATCTGCTGCTACCTTCAGTGGAAAATTTGCCCGGAGTTCGATCGGTCGAATTGATTCCAAACCAGCAATATTTAGCAAATCGCTACCGCCTGCGGGCTTTGTGCGAATCGGACATAGAACCCGGAAGAGAAATTGCCGCAGCTATCATCGCTTCTGGATTCGGACTCTGCGAAATGCGTCGCAATCGGGCTACTCTCGAAGATGTGTTTTTGAGGCTGACAGCGGCTGAAAACAAACCGCCAGAAACACTGGTTCACACTGAACCGGAAGTCGATCGAAATCTGCAAGAAACCACAGAAGAAGTGCAAGATTCGATCCGAGATGCCGATCGATTGGAATCACCATTGATTGTGGACGATTTGCCAGTTTCAGACAGGGAAGAGTCGCCCTATGATTCTCATCAAGCAGAATCTGAACCAGTTGCGGAAACTGTCGAGTCGATCGAACTTCCAGCATCGGAATCCGAACCAGTTGCGGAAACTGTCGAGTCGATCGAACTTCCAGCATCGGAATCGGAACCAGTCGTGGAAATTGTGGAGTCGATCGAACTTCCAGCATCGGAATCGGAACCAGTTGCGGAAATACGAGAGTCGATCGAACTTCCAGCATCGGAATCGGAACCAGTTGCGGAAATACGAGAGTCGATCGAACTTCCAGCATCGGAACCAGTTGCCGAAATTGTGGAGTCGATCGAACTTCCAGCATCCGAATCGGAACCAGTTGCGAAAACACCAGAAACAATCAGCGATTTAGAACCTGAACTGCAATCAGTTGCACATTTTCTGGAAATTGCAGAAAGACAAGAGTTGATCGAACTTCCTCAACAGGAAGCATCAGTTATAGAAACACCTGAATCGATTGATGATTCTCCATCCGAACCACCTCCGGTTCCAGATTTTCTGCAAATTGCCAAAAAACAAGAGTCGATGGAACTTCCGCACTCAGAAACCGTTGTTGAGACAGTAGAGTCGATCGAACTTCCGCACTCTCAAACCGTTGTCGAGACAGTAGAGTCGATCGAACTTCCGCACTCAGAAACCGTTGTTGAGACAGTAGAGTCGATCGAACTTCCGCACTCTCAAACCGTTGTTGAGACAGTAGAGTCGATCGAACTTCCGCACTCTCAAACCGTTGTCGAGACAGTAGAGCCGATCGAACTTCCGCACTCTCAAACCGTTGTCGAGACAGTAGAGTCGATCGAACTTCCTCAACCACAAACTCCACCAGTTGCCAGAAATAGGACAGCTAAAAAAAGGCCAGAACCGAGTAGCGATGCTTCACCCGACGAACAGCCACCTGCTACCAGAAAGCGACAAATACCAAGAAAGCCACAGGATAGCGACGACAGCACAACACCACCCGCAGGCGACTCAGCATCAACCAATGACCAATGACCAATTCCCCAATTCCCCAATTCTCCATTCCCAAGGTTAGTAATGCTTAGTAACATCGTCGCAATTTACCGCAAAGAACTGCAAAGCTATTTTGCCTCGCCATTAGCATATGCGATCGCCGCAGTCTTTTGGCTGATCACCGGCTACTTTTTAATCGCCATTCTCCTCGCCCCCGACGGATTAATTCCCCAAATCTCTCAACGAGACCAAATGGGAATTACCGAACCCGCGATCGACGTTGCGTACGAATTCCTGCAACTCTTCCTGCGAATCATGGGTTCCCTTTCACTATTCGTATTACCCGCACTGTCAATGGGACTTTACGCAGAAGAACGCAAACGAGGCACCTTAGAACTATTAGCCACATCGCCCCTAACAAACTGGGCAGTTGCTACCGGAAAACTGCTCGGTGTTTTAACATTTTATACCACCATGTTACTGCCCTTGCTCTTCTGCGAGGCGATCGCCCTAAGTTCATCAACCCCACCCGTACCCCCCGGCGTCCTGCTGCTAGGACACGGCGGCTTAATCCTACTAGCAGCCGGAGTATTGTCCCTCGGAATGTTTATTTCCTCCCTCACAGACAGCACAATTTTATCAGCCATCCTTACCTTCGCTCTAGTATTATTTCTGTGGGTAATCGACGCAGCCGCAGTCGGTATCGGCGGCCCCTTCGGAGCAGCATTAGGGCAACTTTCGCTATTAACACATTATACCAATCTTGTCAAGGGAGTTTTCGATACCAGCAGTTTAATTATGTTTGCCAGTTACATCATTTTAGGAGTATTTCTGACAGCCCAGTCGATCGACGCCTTGCGATATCAGCGTTCTTAAAAACGGGCATGGGGCATGGGGCATGGGGCATTGGTAGCCATCTCTTTCCCCTTCCTGAAGCGTTCCCTGAGCGAATTCGTTCGCTTTAAAGGGCCTTCTTCCTTCTTCCTTCTTCCTTCTTCCTTCTTCCTTCTTCCTTCTTCCTTCAAAATTCGGTTATATTTTCAGGGTCAATGATTCTACCAAGTAAATCAAACAATGAGATTTATCAATCCCAAAATCGACTTGGCGTTCAAAAAAATCTTCGGTTCCAGCGACACCAAAGACATCTTGATTAATTTTTTAAACGCCATCCTTTATGAAGCACAACCAGTCATCGAAGACCTAGAAATAATCGAGTCTCCACCAGGAAATAAAGCTTTCGGAGTTCAAGACACGCAGCTAGATGTCAAAGCCACAATTAACGGCGACAAAATCGCCCTCGTTGAAATCCAATTACTCAACGTGCCTTCTTTCGAGAAAAGAATTTTGTACAATGCCGCCAAAAGCTACAGCCTGCAATTAACAGGAGAAGAGCGATACGAAAGACTAAAAACAGTAATTTCCTTAAAAATAGCCGACTTTGAAATGTTTGAAAATCAGCCAGAATTCATGTCGCGGTTTGTTTTCAAAGAAAAAGAAAAACAGTTTGATTGTCCAGATACTGAAATAGAATTAGTATTTGTCGAACTGCCAAAATTTAGCAAACAATTAGCAGAATTAGAAACAACCGCCGAAAAATGGATTTATTTCCTCAAAAACACAAACACTCTGGAGACAGTACCCGAAAAACTGAGTGCAGTTTCGGAAATTCAGAAAGCTTTGAGAATTGCCAGCGAGGACAACTTCACTGAGGCAGAATTAACCCAATTGCGGAACCAAGAACTGTGGATTCAAGACCAGCAGATTGCCATAGATGTAGCAAGAGACCAGGTGACAAAAACCGCTCAACTTTCGTTAATTTTGCGTCAACTCGTGCGGCGCTTAGGCACAATCCAACCGGAAACAGAAAATTGCATCCGTCAGTTAGGTCTAGAGGAATTAGAAGAATTAGGAGATGCCGTACTGGATTTCAACCAGGAGTCAGATTTGACAGCATGGTTGCAGGCTAATGCAATATAGAATAACATTCTCGAACCGGAATTTTCTCACATATTTACCCTATGAAAATTAGCAAAACAAACTGGAAATACATTTTTTGGCTGGGCCCTCTCCTCACCGCAGCGGGATTAACAGCAAGACTCCTATCAGCAGCATGGGAACCCCTGACAATTGGTTTAACGATCGCCGGAGTAGTGACGATCGCACTTTGGCTGCTATCCTTGACTTACGAACAAGGTTTTTGGCGGCAGCGTTCCACTCAAGCGGGCACTAACGCCCTGATTGCTACCCTCGCCGTCTTTCTGATTCTCGGGGTAATTAACTTCATCGCCTTTCGCTATCCCATCCGCATCGACTTAACCGAAAGCAAACAATTTACCCTCGCGCCCCAGACTCAACAAATCCTGCGAAACCTGCCACAAACAGTCAGAGTTTTAGTGTTTGACTCCACCCAAAATCCCCAGATCAAAGAATTGCTACAAAGCTACAAACGCGAGGGAGGCGAAAAGTTCCAATTCGAGTTTGTAGACCCGTTATCCCAACCGGGAAAAGCCCGGGAATTTAGCATTACCAGTATCGGAGAAATTTACCTACAATCCGGCGACAAAAAACAGGTACTGCAAAAAGGCGGTACTGCTTTTGGTAGCGACCCGAATCAAGGTCTTTCGGAAATAAAACTTACCAACGGCTTAGAAGAAATCCTGAGCACTCGCAATCCTACAGTTTACTTTTTGCAAGGTAAAGGAGAACGCCCGATCAAGGAAGGTCAAGGCGGAATTCAGCAAGCTGAAAAAGCTCTGAAAGACAAATACTATAATGCCAAAACGCTAAATTTGGCAGAAAGTAAACAAATACCAGAAGATGCAGATGCTTTAATTATGGCTGGGGTGGAAAAACCGTATTCAGATACAGAAATTAAAGCACTTCAAGCTTATCTCGATCGCGGCGGCAGTTTATTCTTGATGGTAGACCCGGGAATTAATACGGGATTGGACAAAATCCTGCAAGAATGGGGCGTAAAACTAGACAATCGTTTGGCCATCGATGCTTCGGGCGGTGGTCAAAGATTCGGACTAGGCCCCACGGTTCCCACCGTCAGGCGCTACGGCGAACATCCGATTACTCAAAGTTTCAGTACAGGCATTTCATTTTATCCCTTTGCCCGTGCTTTGGAAGTCACGCCAGTACAAGGGATAGAGGAAAAACCGCTGATTTGGACGAGTCAAGAAAGTTGGGCCGAAAGCGATTTGACGACGAAGAAATTGGAATTCGATCCAAAGACCGATCGACAAGGCCCGTTATTATTAGGTGTAGCTTTAGTGCGATCGGCTTCTGACAGCACTCCGCTAAATGCCTCACCCTCACCTTCACCAACATCCATCACCCCTTCACCCCAAGCATCCTCAACAACATCGCCATCCCCAACAACATCACCGTCGCCGACAACTTCACCGACAACTTCGCCAACAACTTCGCCATCACCGACAACATCGCCATCGCCGACAACTTCACCGACAACATCGCCCTCGCCGACAACTTCACCGACAACATCGCCATCGCCGACAACATCGCCATCCCCAACAACATCGCCATCCCCAACAACATCGCCGACAGCTTCCCCAATCAGCTACTCGGTGATTGTCTCGCAAGAAGCTACGCCTCCAGCATTACCGACGACTTCCCCAACACCCGCCGCATCTCCCACGCCGACACCAGAAAGTTCGCCAATTCCCACAGCATCTCCCACACCGACATCAGGAACATCTCCCACAGCATCTCCCACAACATCTCCCAGTCCCAAGCCAACTCCTTCTGCGCCATCAACTCCTAGAAAAACAGCGCGAATGGTAGTAATCGGTACATCTCAGTTTGTGACTAACGGTTGGTTTGACCAACAACTCAATAGCGACGTGTTTCTCAATTCGGTTAGTTGGTTGAGTAAACCAGACCAACAAAGCTTTTCTATCAGTCCCAAAAAAGCTACCAACCGCCGCATTAACATGACTACTATCCAAGTAGGATTGCTGGTTTTAGGTTGGCTAATTTGGCCTTTACTCGGACTGGGAATTGGTGGCACTATCTGGTGGAAGAGAAGATGAAGAGTCATTGGTTATTAGTCATTGGTCATTAGTTATTTGTTATTTGTTATTTGTTATTTACTAGCAATTAGCAATGCCCAATGCCCAATGCCCAATGCCCAATGCCCAATGCCCAATGCCCAATGCCCAATGCCCAATGCCCAATGCCCAATTCCCAATGCCCAATTCCCTGTTATTATGAAATTGCAGAAAAATACATTTATATTGATAGCCGTCGCGCTGAGCATGATTGGGTTAGTTTCTTTGTTCGAGATGCAAGTTTCTCCGCAGCAGGAAGCGGCCAAGGATGAAAAACAGAAAATTTTTGCTTTTAAGTCCGATCGCGTACAATTCTTTACAGTCAAAACTCCCGAAAAAATCTTGACTTTTGAAAGAATTTATGCTACAAAAGGAGGCCATTCTAACTGGGAAATGAAATTGCCAGTGCAAGCACACGCGAGTCAGGCATCGGTGGATTTTTTGTTAGACAGGCTAGCAACAGGAAAGAGCGATCGAACAATTAACATTACAGCAGCTCAACTGCCAGAATTCGGTCTCGACCAACCGCAAGCGACAGTCACAGTCAAGCTGGACAACCAAGAAACTCACCGCCTAGTCTTAGGCAAAACAGACTTTAGCGGTCGCTTCTTGTACGCTCAAGCCAACCCAGCGGAAGCGCCACCTCAAAATTCTGTCCAAAATTTGCCTGTGCTGTTAGTGCCTTTTGACTTTAAAAATGCAGTCGGGCGACCTTTGTCCGAGTGGAAAAAAGCAGAACCACCGAAAACAGAGAAACCGCAAAAACCCTCTCCTACCCCAAGCCCTGAGAATCAATAGTTGACAGGTCGATCGAACTTGGGTACGAAACACAGGACATTCGGTATTGCCCGCAACGCTCTAAAATAAAATCTAAAGAACAAATTCTAAAACCTCTCAATTCCAACATTCCTCGCCTAAAATACAGAAAAGTCTAAACTAAAACTGTATTTAAGCGGCGTGCATTACTCCCAGGAAAGGGCGAATATGTTTCAGACAGCACTCAACCAAGGTACGACAGCAACGGATACAGCGCTTGACGTTGAACTCCGCAAGGTCTTCAAGGTATTTAACGGCGAAACCGCAGTTCGCGGAGTTGACCTCAGTATTCGCCAAGGAGAATTTTTTAGCATTCTCGGGCCGAGTGGCTGCGGTAAGACGACGACGCTGCGGTTAATCGCTGGTTTCGAGACTCCCTCAGCGGGCGAATTGATGATTCGCGGTCAGTCGATGACCAACACTCCGGCTTACCGCCGTCCGGTAAATACCGTGTTTCAAAGCTATGCTTTGTTCGGACACATGAATGTCTGGGACAATATCGCTTTTGGATTGCGGATTAAAAAGCTGCCAAAAGCGGAAATTGAAGAACGGGTGCGGGAAGTTTTGCAGTTGGTGAAAATGGAATCTTTCGCTAACAGGTTTCCCGGTCAAATGTCGGGCGGCCAGCAGCAGCGGGTGGCCTTGGCGAGAGCTCTGGTAAATCGACCGGCGGTTCTGCTGTTAGACGAGCCCCTGGGTGCTCTGGATTTGAAGTTGCGCAAGCAGATGCAGTTGGAATTGTCGAATTTGCATCAAGAATTGGGTTTGACTTTTGTGATGGTGACTCACGACCAAGAAGAGGCGATGAGTCTTTCTAACCGGATTGCGGTGATGCACGAGGGTAGGATCGAGCAAATTGGCTCTCCTGAAGAGATTTATGAGTGCCCGCAGACGGCTTTTGTGGCGGATTTTATTGGGGATACAAATTTGTTTTCCGGTACGGTGGAGTCGATCGACCGATCGACTCTCACAGTTCGCACATCCGCCAATCTGAAAATAATCGTTCAGCAATCGGATATGTGGAGTGGTGTCATCGGGGACTCTGTGAAGGTTAGCGTCCGGCCCGAAAAAGTATATTTGAATCTCTACCAGCCGGAAGTTTCGGTCAACTGTTTTGAAGGCCGACTCAAAAATATTATGTACATGGGTACCCACGTTCATTACGTGGTTGAGTTGTCGTCGGGCGATAAAATTACGGTGCGCCAGCCAAATACAGGCGGCACTTTCCCAGACCCGCACACGCCGATTTATGCTTACTGGGGGACTACTGATTGTCTCGCTTTGGGCGATCGGGGATAATAGTCAGTTGTCAGTTGTCAGTTGTTAGTTGGTATTAGTCATTAGTCATTAGTCATTAGTCATTGGTTACTTGTTGGTGGTTGGTTCTCCTAACAAATAACAGAGGACAATTCCCAATTACCAATTCCCCAATCTTCAATCTCCAAATCTAAAATCTAAAATCTAAAATCTAAAATAGAACTGTGCCTCCAACTAATCTACCAATTTCCAGGTTTTGCAGGGCTAATTCTACACGCCGTCAGTTTCTCAGAAATTCGGCGGCAACAATCTCCGGCTTAGCCCTTTCGAGTTGTGGCTGGCGGCTGGCAGACGTACAATCTGCCCCTCCCGTCAAAGGTAAGGCCGACCAACTTTTTATCTACACTTGGGAAGGCTATACCGATAAAGCTTTGCTCGATCGCTTTGCCGAAAAAACAGGCATTCGCGTCATTGCAGACGTATTTAGCTCCAACGAGGAGATGCTTGCTAGAGTGCAAGCCGGTGGCGGTCGGGCCTACAGCATCATTAACCCGTCCGACTACATGGTGGTTCAGATGACGGAACTGGGGCTGTTGACTGAACTGGATCACTCGCTGTTGAGCGTGATCGATCGGCTCAAAAAACAGTTCCAAAATCCTGTTTACGACCCAGGAAACCGCTACAGCTTGCCTTTGAGTTGGGGAACCACGGGCTTGATTTACAACAGCGAACAGCTCAAAGAAGCTCCGGTCGATTGGGACTATTTGTGGAAACACAAACAGGAGTTGACAAGGCGAATGACGCTGGCTAACGACGTTCGAGAAGTGATGGGCGCTGCGCTGCGAATGCTGGGCTATTCTCTCAATTCTACGAATCCAGAGCAAGTCAAAAAAGCTTATGAAAAGTTAGTAGAATTAAAACCGGCGATCGCTTCTTTTACAACAGACGCTTGGCGGCCGCAAATGCTGACTGGGGATTTGAAAGTAGCAATGTGTTATTCTTCTGATGCCAACGAAGTAATTGCCGATAATGATAAATTGCGCTATGTCGTACCGAAAAGCGGTTCTTCCCTGTGGACTGACACTTTTGTAATTCCCAAAGGAGCTCCCAATCCCGAAGCAGCTTACAAATGGATTAACTTTATGCTGCAAGGCGATGTAGCTGCTTCTGTAGTAGAAAGGCTCAGTTTTGCAACTCCTTCGGAAGAAGCTTTTAGTTTATTGACGCCAGAAGTGCGGGAAAACGAAATTCTTTTCCCTTCTGAGGCTACTTTGAAAAACTGCGAAGGCGTGGCTCCGGTGGGCAAGTTTGCCGATGTTTACGATCGCTATTGGACTAAATTAACTAGCGGCTGATCTTATTGTTACCAGACATTTCACGTACATTTAGATTGACCGTGGGGTGTGGGCGGGTTTATGAGATTGTTGATTTTAGCGGTAGATTGCCGATCGTTGGTGTCAAATCAAGCCTGAAACCCTCTGTATCTCTGGCTGGTAGCTGAGTCTCGATCCCCCCTAGCCCCCCTGGTGGGAGGGGGGGACAAGATTCCGATCAAAGTCCCCCTTATTAAGGGGGATCTAGGGGGATCGGGACTCGAATAAAAGCGATATTGATCAGGGGTTTCAGGCTTGATTTGACACCAGTGATTGCTGGTGAAATCCGCGCCTACAAATCAAAAGTCAAAAGTCAAAAGTCAAAAGTCAAAAGTCAAAAGTCAAAAGTCAAAACTATTTATTTATGGCTGTTTCCACTCAAGCTCCCCCTCCTATTCCTCCGAGTTCTCCGTCGAAGGGTGAAACTGTTTCTCCCTGGTCGTCGTGGGCCGGCCCGCTGGCATTGTTGGGCCCTTCTGGCTTGTTCCTGCTTTTATTATTAGTCATACCAACTATAGTGATTTTCCAACTTAGTTTGGTACCGAATATTAAGCCTGGGGATTTGGTGATTCCTTCGGGAATTGGCAATTACCTGCGAGTGTTTGAGCCGCTGAATTTGCAGGTGATAGGTCGATCGGTCTTTTTCGCAACTGGAACTACAATACTCTGTTTGCTGCTGGGATTTCCCGTCGCTTACTGGATCGCCCTCAATGTCTCGCCGAAGTGGCGAAATTTAACGCTGTTAGGGTTTGTGTTGCCACTGTGGACTTCTTCGCTGTTGCGATCATACGCCTGGATTACAATTCTGCGTCCTACGGGGGTTCTCAACTCGCTCCTGGGACTTTTGGGCATCCCTCCTCTAGAATTGTTAAATCAAAGTTCCGCCGTTCTAATCGGCATGGCTTACAGTTATTTGCCCTATATCGTGACCGTTCTCTACGCTTCTTTGGAAAAGCTCGATCGCAGGTTGCTAGAAGCATCTCAGGATTTGGGAGCGAATCCGGTAGAAACTTTTTGGAAGGTGACAGTACCTCAAACGATGCCGGGAATTGCTGCGGGTTCTTTGCTAGTATTTATTAGCTGTTTGGGAGATTTTGTCGATCCCGAGTTGCTGGGTGGAGCTTCCAGCATGACAGCGGCCCGTTTAATTTACAATCAGTTTTTGGGCGCGACTCAAAATTGGGGGCTAGGTTCGGCTCTGAGTATGGTATTAATCTTTGCAGTCAGTATCGGAATTGCACTTTTACTCAAGTTTGGCGATCGTAATGCAGTTTAAAGAAGTCATTAGTCAGCAGTCATTAGTCATTAGTTATTGGTAGCTACTCACAAATAACAACTGACAACAACCAATTCCCAATTCCCAATTACCAATTACCAATTACCAATTTCCAAGATATGGAAAACACAGCCGACAATCCACAGGAGGAAATACAACCCGATATGTACTTAAAACCCAAATTTAAGATTTCTTGGCAGGTAATATTTGCTGCTTTGATGTTTTTTTATATGTACCTGCCTATCTTGGTACTTACATTTTACAGCTTTAACAAATCGCGTTTTAGCGCAGGCTGGGAAGGATTTACCTTAAATTGGTACGTTAAATTATTTAGCGATACGCGAATTTTAATTGCCCTGAGAAACAGTTTAACAGTCGCTGTTTGTGCAGTTGCCATCTCGGCTGTACTCGGCACTCTGATGGCCGTCGGTTTAGCCCGCTACCGCTTTCCCGGCAAGAATTTATATCAGGGAGTTTCCTATTTGCCGATTATTATTCCAGATATTGCCAGCGCGGTTGCGACTCTGGTATTCTTAGCAGCCCTGGCTATTCCTCTGAGTTTGTGGACAATTGTCGCCGCTCACATTGTGTTTTGTTTGGCTTATATTGCTCTAGCTGTTTCTACTAGATTGGCAGATTTAAACCCGTATTTAGAAGAGGCTGCCTTGGATTTGGGTGCCACGCCTGTTGAGGCTTTTATTCAGGTTTTGCTACCTCAATTAATCCCCGGAATTGTTTCGGGTTGTCTGCTGTCTTTTGTACTCAGCATGGACGACTTTTTGATTGCGAGTTTTACCGCAGGTAGCGGGACTACAACTCTACCGATGGAAATTTTTAGCCGGATTCGGACTGGGGTGAAACCTGATATTAATGCTCTGAGCGTGCTGCTGATAGTAGGTTCGGGAGGATTGGCGTTTTTAGCGGAATATTTGCGCGGCCGCAGCGACAAAAAACGGGCTCATTAGGCATTAGGCAGTTGGCCGTTAACTGTTGACTGTTGACATTTGGTTATTGGTGAGTTGTTACCAATGCCAAATGCCCAATGCCCAATGCTGCTACTTGGCTGGTAATTTTACCTTACTTGCCAAACCTATTGCTTCCATCACTTGAATTGTCATCCAAGTAAAGTCAATTTCCCACGATTCCATCCCGTGACGGGCAGAGTATTGATAAGCGTGGTGGTTGTTATGCCAGCCTTCGCCGTAAGTCAAAACCGCAACCCACCAACAGTTAGTAGAACTATCTTTTGTTTCGTAAGTGCGGTAGCCAAATTTGTGAGTAGCGCTGTTGACAAACCACGTGCAGTGATACACGAAAACTAAGCGTACAAATATTACCCAAACTACAAAAGACCAACCGGCTGCTAAGTAAAGCAAGACACCAAAGGCGATTTGAATTGGCAGAAAGTAATTTTGCAAAAATTGGTAAAATGGGTCGCTAGCAATGTCTTTTGTGCAGCGGGGAATTTCATCGTGGGCTGGCCCTTTATAGAACATCCAACCTAGGTGACTCCACCAAAAACCCTGCTGGGCGTTGTGAGGGTCGATATCATTTTGGTCGGAGTGAGTGTGGTGCAACCGGTGCAGCCCAACCCAATCAATTATGCCTCCTTGACAGGCAAGAGCTCCGCAAAAAGCTAGGAAATATTCGACGAATTTTGGTGTCTGAAAACTGCGATGGGTGAGCAGGCGATGCCATCCGAGAGTTATTCCCAAACCGCCTGTTATCCAGTGCATGAATACAGTTAAACCAACTGCTGTCCAATTGAAGTTGCTCGGAAGCAGGGCAAATAAAGCGCCGATGTGAACTCCGCCTAAAGCAATAATGTGTGCCCAGTTGTATTGGAGTTTGTTTTGTGTTGCAATTGTCATTCTATTTTTGATTTCTGATGAGATGCCGAGCTGGATTCACGCATAATAGTTTGGATTTAGCAGTCAACTGTTTGGCTGCACACTTGACCAAACTAATAAAAAATGAATGATAGATTTTGGTTGAGGATTGAAAAAGATTTAGCGTTTTATTGTGAAATGAAAAATTTTGGTTGCTAAACAAAATTTTTGTTTCCAAGTCTATTATAACTGATTCTGGATTTGGTTGGGTCGATCGCACAAGATGATTCAATCTCGGTTCAACCCAACCAAAACCCGATCGCAAAAACTGGCTAATTAGTCAGTTGGCAGGAAAGCAGTTGGGAGGACAGCAGTCAACAATACCCAATTACCAATTACCAAATTACTATTTTTCTGCTAATTTCACTTTGGTTGCCAAACCCAGCGATTGCAGCAGTTGAATAGTCATCCAAGTGAAGTCGATTTCCCACCATTGAAGACCGTGGCGAGCCGAGTATTGAAAGGCGTGGTGGTTGTTGTGCCAGCCTTCGCCGTAGGTGAGCAGAGCAACCCACCAGCAGTTTGTGGAACCATCGCCTGACTCGTAGGTGCGATACCCGAATTTGTGGGTAGCGCTGTTTACCAGCCAAGTGCAGTGGAAAACCACTACAATCCGCATAAACACGCCCCAAACCACAAAAGACCAGCCGCCTAATAAGTAAAGCAACACACCGAACACAATTTGGATGGGGATAAAATATGCTTGGAGAAACTTGTATACTGGGTCGTCACCAATGTCTTTTGTAAAGCGGGGGATTTCAGCTCTAATTGGGATATCGTAGAGCATCCAGCTAATGTGGCTCCACCAGAAGCCTTCATTGGAATTATGGGGATCTGGTTCGGTGTCAGAATGTACGTGGTGTAATCGGTGCAGTCCTACCCACTCTATAGGGCTACCTTGACAGGAAAGAGTACCGCAAATCACTAGAAAATACTCTAGCCATTTCGGTGTTTGAAAACTGCGGTGAGTAACGAGACGGTGAAATCCGAGGGTAATTCCTAAGCCGCCTGTTACCCAGTGTAAGAATACAGCGAGGCCGACTGCGGCCCAGCTAAAGTTGCTCGGCAGCAATGTGAATAAAGCGCCGATATGGAGAAAGACCATATAGGCTATTACAGGCCAATCAGCGGAAGTTTTTTTGGAAGTTGCGATCGTCATGAAGATATTATGTTTACAAATTAGGGGCCGAATCTACGCCATAATGAACAGCGCGCACGCAAGTGGTGAGCGAGGTATAGATGAATAGCGTTTCACGGCTACAGGAAGCAGAACAGGCACTCTTTCAGATTTTTTATGGTATTGACGCTACAGTCAAGCAAAATCTTCAGCGAGTCTTAAAAGCTTTTCGCGGCCACCGGGTTGGAGTCCACCATTTTGCAGGGGTTACGGGTTACGGCCACGACGATTTGGGTCGAGAGACTTTGGACGGGGTGTTTGCCGAAGTAGTAGGGGCAGAGGCTGCTGCTGTGCGAGTACAGTTTGTTTCGGGTACTCACGCGATCGCCTGTGCTCTTTTTGGCATCCTGCGTCCTGGTGACGAAATGTTGGCAGTGGCTGGTTCTCCCTACGATACTTTAGAAGAGGTCATCGGCTTGCGCGGGCAAGGTCAAGGTTCACTAATTGAGTTTGGCATTACCTACCGCGAGTTACCTCTAACTCGGGAAGGAAGTGTGGATTGGCAGGCACTGAGCTCTGCTGTTTCAGCAAAAACTCGCCTGGTTTTTATCCAGCGCTCTTGCGGTTATTCTTGGCGATCGAGTCTGTCTATTTCTGAGATTAAAAAAATCGTCACAATAGTCAAACATCAGAATCCTAACACAATTTGCTTTGTTGATAATTGTTACGGAGAATTTGTTGAGGATTGTGAACCTACTGCTGTCGGTGCGGATCTGATGGCTGGTTCTTTGATCAAAAATCCGGGTGGTACGATCGTCCCAGCGGGCGGTTACGTGGCCGGCAGGGCCGATTTGGTAGAGGCGGCAACTTGTCGCTTGACGGCACCGGGAATAGGCAGCAGCGGAGGCGCAACTTTTGATTTAAATCGCTTGCTATTTCAGGGTTTGTTTTTGGCCCCCGGGTTTGTCGGAGAGGCGATCAAGGGCAATCATTTGACGGCTTATGTTTTTTATAAGTTGGGTTATCGAGTTAATCCGATTCCTCTGGCGAGGCGCAGGGATGTGATTCAGGCGATCGAATTTGGTTGTCCCGATAAGTTAGTTGCCTTTTGTAAGGCGGTTCAGCAAAATTCCCCCGTGGGCTCTTATTTAGATCCGGTGCCTGGCCCGATGCACGGTTATGAAAGTAACTTGGTGATGGCTGGAGGTACTTTTATTGATGGAAGTACGTCCGAGTTTTCGGCTGACGGGCCGCTCCGAGAACCCTATGTGGCTTTTTGTCAAGGGGGAACTCATTGGACTCATGTTTCTATTGCCCTTGAAGCTGCGATCGAGGCCGTGGGCCCGGCAAATAAAGTGACTAATCACTAATTACCAGACTCGGATTTGTGGCTAAACGGCCGTCTTCCATGTAGATAATTCGATCGGCAATATCGAGAATGCGGTTGTCGTGCGTGACTAGCAAAATCGTGCAACCTTGTTCCTTTGCTAGTCTTTGCATAATTTCTACGACATCTCGCCCGGATTTTTTGTCTAAAGCGGCGGTTGGTTCGTCCGCTAAGACTATTTTAGGGTGGCTGACTAACGCCCGGGCGATCGCCACCCTTTGTTTTTGCCCTCCCGACAAATTTTCGGGATAATAATTAGCCCGTTCTCCCAAACCAACTGCTTCCAACATTTTTATTGACAAAGCATCCATATTCTGATTTAGCATTTCCTTGTGCAATTCCAAAGACATTCGCACGTTTTGCTTCGCTGTTAAAAATGTCATCAAGTTATGTGCTTGAAAAATATAACCAATTTGCTTTCTGAGTTTAGTTAACTGAGTTTTACTAGCGCCGCGTATTTCTTGCCCGAGAATTTTCAGACTGCCTTCTTGAGCCGATCGCAAGCCGCCTAACATCGTCAACAAAGTTGTTTTACCCGAACCAGAGGGCCCCGTCATAATTACTATTTCCCCTGGGTTGATATCGAGATTAATGTCGAATAAGGCTTGTTTTTTGAGTGAACCTTGACCGAAGTAATGATTTAAGTTTTTAACTGAAATTACTGGTGCGGTTGCGGTGGTTGGGTTTGCGGGTGAGTTTAGGGTTTGCATGGTAATTATTTTGTGTTTTTTAATGTTTGTAGTGAGGACTTCAGTCCTTTCTTGGATGCGGACTAAAGTCCTCACTACGAACCTCTTTTTTGCTGTAAAACAGGAGTTTTTTTTATTCTAGAAAATGTCGGCGGGGTCGGCTGATTGGAGTTTGCGGAGGGCGAGGGCGCCGGAACCAGTACACATTACGATCGTCAAACTCAACACTACAACCGCTCGATTTGCTGTCATCGCAATTGGCAGCAATGTAGCAGATTGTGCTAAGGAATACAGTCCGTTCGCTAAAACAATTCCCGGCATAAAACCCAACACAGCTAATAGCAAAGCTTCTTGAATTAAGACTCCGACTAAATAGCGATCGCTATATCCCATTGCTTTTAAAGTCGCGTATTCTGCCAAGTGATCGGAAACGTCGGAGTAAAGAATTTGGTAAACAATAATCAAACCCACAATGAATCCGATAATTGTACCAAATCCAAAAATAAAGCCGATCGGAGTAGCATTTCCCCAATAAGCTTTTTCGATTTCGGCAAATTCTGCTAGAGTTAAAACTCTGACATCATCTGGCAATATAGTTTTGAGCATTAACTGGACTTTTTTGATGTCAGCACCGGGTTTGAGGTTGATCAAGCCGACATCAATTTCGTCAGGTTTGCGATCGGGAAACAAGTTCATGAATGTAGAATCGCTGGCAATGACATTACCGTCAGCCACGAAAGAAGTACCGAGAGTAAACACTCCTCCCACTTGAATATTGCGTTTATTTAATTCTGTTTCGAGGGTAGATTGTTTATTAAAAATATTTGCAATTTCGCCATATTCAGGTCGAGAAGCTTGGTCAAACAACACCTGATTAAACATTTGAATCTGATGCAAGTTTTGATTGACATCAGGCAAATTAAATGTGATGTTTCCTGGATCTATGCCGAAAATTAAAATCCCTCTTGTAGTGCGATTTGTTGGATTTCGCCACTGTCCCATACCAATATACAAGGAAGTAACGGACTTGACTCCTTCTACTCCTTGGGCTTGGTAAAGTCGCTCTCTGCTGAACTGTTTTACCGCAGCAAAAGTTTCAAATTGAGGATTGATTAAAACTAAATCTGTCTGTAAACTTTGGTGTGGCTTAACGGCAGAATCGAATAGTGCATCTTGAAATCCCAGTTGCACGAATATCAAAATATCTGCAAAGGCAATTCCTGCGATAGCAACAGCAAGGCGAGTTTTTTCTCTAGTTACCTGCAACCAAGCAAGGGGTGTTTTGCGAAACATAAGCTTTGTTTGGGAATGGGGCATTGGGCATTGGGCATTGGGCATTGGGCATTGGGAATTAGGGATTGGTGATTGATTTTTATTGTTGATTATTTAAAGCTGTTTTTTCAAGTTGACGCTGGCGCATGAGGAGAAATAAAGGCAAACCCAGGGAAACACCAACCAGTAAATTACTTGCAATATAAATCCACAAATTTTTCATTTTAAGACGCGAACCTTCGCTAAATACAAAAATCCACAAAACCACGGAAGATACGATTACATCCATGCCAAAAAAACCGGAAATTTGATTCGCAAATAATTGTCCAAAGAACTCGTTGACATTCAACCCTTTTTCTAATAGAAACGGGATAAACTGAGAATAGGGCAAAGCTGTTCCTAGAATACAGATAACTAAGTAGGCAATTTGAATCATTGGGAAACCTCCACTTTGTTAGTTTTAAATCGCTATATTTGCGAGTTTACTCAGCATTGCTGAGTGCTTTAATATCAGATTTCATAATTAAGTTAATATTGCGCGAAATCTTGTCAATTTCCCAATCCCACCACCGAATTTCTAATAGTTGTGCAACTTCAGCATCGCTAAAACGCTGTTTGATTAAACCTGCGGGATTTCCTCCGACAACTGTGTAAGCGGGAATATCTTTTACTACAACGGATTTGGCGGCAATAATCGCACCGTCGCCGATTTTGACTCCGGGCATAATCACGGATTCATAGCCAATCCAAACATCATTGCCAATAATTGTATCGCCTTTGCTTGGCAGTTCGATTAATAGATTCATCGCTGTTTCCCAACCGTTGCCAAAGATGGGAAAAGGATAGGTTGAAATGCCGTCGAGTTTGTGATTTGCGCCGTTCATAATGAATTTGACGTTGGTGGCGATCGCACAAAATTTACCAATAATTAATTTCTCACTCCCGTAATGGTAAAGTACGTTTCTCTCGAAGTTTTCTGGATCGATTGGATCGTCGTAATATGAGTAATCACCGACAATAATTTTAGGCGATTTAATCAAGTTTTTGATAAAGCAAACCCGGCGCTGGTTTGCGATCGGATAAGGTTGATTCGGATCGGGCCAAATTTCTGCCATAACTTTCAATCCTTAAAGGTTTGTAGTCAGGACTTTAGTCCTGTTTAATTGCTACTTGTACCTGCAAATTGGTCAATCCGGCAACTTGTTTGCTAGCTTCAGAATTAAGGTGAATTTTTACCTCGACAACTCTACTATCTAAGTTTTCTCCTGGTTTGTTGCTAAACACATTTTGTTTGCTCACTTTTAACGCAATTTCTTTAACTGTTCCCTGCAACTCTTCCGAGAATGCTTGGCTAGTCACGGCTGTTTTTTGTCCTAGCTTAATTTTGCTGATATCGGTTTGATAAACTTCGGCAACAACTACCATTTGCTCGGTTTTCCCTAAGTCTGCAATGCCGTCATCGCTAATTTTTTCACCAGCGCGAGTATGAATTTTAAGAACTTTTCCGGCATTTGGTGCGCGAATAGAAGCTTGATTTAATTCGGTTTGGGCGCGCTTGGTTTGGGCGATCGCACTTTCGACTTCAGCTTCGGCAGCTTGCACGTCCACGGGGCGCACTTCGGCTATTTTGTCAAGAGTTGCTCTCGCTTCTTCAAGCTGTTCGCTACCCGTTTCTTGAATGCGTTTGAGTGTGGCTTCTGCTTCGTTAAACTGCTGGATTGATGTACGGTTAATGCGAGTTAGGTTGGCTTCTGCTTCGTTAATTTGCTGCTTGGCTGTATTGTTAATGCGATCGAGGTTTGCTTGCGCTTCTTCTAGTTGCTGCTTTGCCGTATTGTTAATCCGACTGAGATTAGCTTGTGCTTCTTTAACTTGCTCGCGGCTGGTTTCTAATGTCAGCCGCTTAGTATCTCTTACCGATTGAGAAATTGCGCCTTCACCCGCAAGTTGTTGATGCCGCAAATCTTCAGCCTTAGCATTACTAGACTCAGCTTCTAACTTGTTAATTGCTGCTATTTGTGCTGTTTTTTCTCCTTGCCATTGTGCCGCTATCCGGCTAATTGTTGCCTGTTGTGCTTTCCTCTCGCCTTGCCACTGGGCTGTTATTCGGTTGATAGTTGCCTCCTGCGCGCTTCTGTCACCTTGCCATTGCGCTTGCAGGCGATCGACTGTTGCTTCTTGGATAGTAATATTGCCTTGCTGTTCAGCTTTTAGTTTGCCAATTGTGGCGGCTTGGGCGGCAATTTCTCCCGACTTTGCACCAGCTTTTACTTGCGCTAAAGTGGCGCGAGCAACTTTGACTTTCTCTTGGGTTTCATCTAAAACAGATTTTAGCCGATCGCGCGCATCCAGAATCGCAATTATTTGCCCTGCTTTCACCCGATCGCCCTCTTTGACTAAAAGCTGGGAAATGCGATCGCCATCTAAACTTTGCGACACTCCCAAACGAATCACTTCCCCTTGCGGTTCCAATCTTCCCAATGCCGTTATTTTCCTAGGTGGCGGTGTTTCTACTGGCAAAGGTTCAGTATTTTTCGCCAACATTGCAAACTGAGAAATCCCGTAAAAAGTTGTACCGACGCTAATAGCAGCGCCAGCAATTACTAATCCCAATAGCAATCGATTTCTAGGTTTAATCAAAGATTGAAAGTTCATACTTCTCCTCTATTTTCAGCTACTTCTTGTCTAAATAAGCGATTAATATTCCTTTTAATACATTCCCTTGTTCCTTAAAAGATATCCTTTCGCCTTGATAAAATCTTCTTGCCACCAAACCGTCAATATAACAAATCACAAATCGAGCGAGGGCTGGATCGGAGATACCTAAGTAGCAAATGACTGCCTCTTCATAACGTTTTCCTGCTATCTGGAGTGCTTGATTGCTGTCAATTTCTTGGCGAGTTTTGTGGTGGCAAAACTCGAAAGTCATTAACAGATTCTTGAGCACATAATCTTCAATTCCGCTGAGGTAACTCATCAGTTTTTCAACTCTTTCTCCGAGAGTTGGTAGATTTCCTAACTCAGCCAGTGCTTCTTCTTTTGTATCTTCATAGCTCAAATATTCAATTAACTGCTCGAACAAACTTTCTTTACTCGGGAAATAGTGGTAAAGCGTTCCTGTAGAAACTCCGATTTCCGAGGCAATTTCGCGCATGGTGACTGAGGAGTAACCTTTTTCGGCAAATATGTCAAAGCATTTGTTGATTAATTCTTTGCGGTATAGATCGCGATCGACTATTTTAGGCATGGGTGAATAGATTTTAGATTTTAGATTACCTAAAGTCTAAAATTTATTGGTTCGATAATCCTATATCGAACGGGCGATATAGTATAACCGATGACAAAAGTGACTTTTTTTGAGTTTGTGATAGGTTTTGGATATATCGAACGGTCGTTATATTTAATAAATCACAGAGAAGTAGAGTTTGTCAAGGGGTCGGGAGATTTTTTTTGGTCGTTAGCGCAGCCCGCCCCTACGGGGGCTGCGCCAACGGAGACGATCGCCCTGCCAGAAATGAGACAAAATGGTAAAAGCCAACATCCGTCGGCCTTCGGAAGGGGTAGAAAATGCCAAATTAAGATTAAAAGGCGATCGAAGTGAGATAAATTATGAGAGTACGAACCTACGAAATAAGCGATACCAAACAAATTGTCAAACTGTTTTACGACACCGTGCACGAAGTAAATATTCGGGACTATACAAAAGCACAGGTAGATGCTTGGGCACCAGCAGATATCGACATCGCCAGTTGGACTAAAAATTTAAGCAGTAAATTTACTTTCGTAGCAGAAGAGGCCGAGACAATTGCAGGTTTTGGGCAATTAGAAGCAAACGGTCATATCGATTGCTTTTACTGCCACAAAGATTTTCAAAGACAAGGAATTGGCAGGATAATTTTTGGACAAATTGATGCAAAAGCCCGAAATTTAGGAATTAAAAAATTATATACAGAAGCCAGTATTACGGCTAAACATTTTTTTGAAAGCCAAGGATTTATGGTAGTAAAAAAACAAGAAGTGGAACGAAGAGGACAAAAATTCATCAACTTTGCAATGGAAAAATTAATCTGCCCGTAGGGACACGGCACTGCCCATAGGTGTCAACTTAAGCCTGAAAGCTTTGGTATCTCTGGTTCATCTCCGAGTCCAGATCCCCCTAAATCCCCCTTAAGAAGAGGGGGACTTTGAAAATACTCCTGTCCCCCCCTTCTTAAGGTCGAGTAAGGGGGATCTGGGCTTAATCGTTAAACAGCAGTCTGTGACTGGGTTGTACCTTAAGTTGACACCTATGGGCACTGCCGTGTCCCTACACTTCACAAACCTGGAATACGCTGTAAGATCTAAAATTAGATCGAAGAGTTTTGTGGAGGAGTGCGATCGTGACAGAGGCTACAAATGTTTTGGGTACAAAATTAGAAACTTGCTGTACGTCGCCCATGACGGGCTACTATCGTGATGGAAAATGCAATACCGGCGGCGGCGATTTGGGAGCTCACACCGTTTGTTCTCAAATGACCGAAGAATTTTTGAAATATACCAAAAGGAGGGGAAACGATCTGAGAACTCCGGTTCCTGAATCTAAGTTTCCGGGGTTGAAACCAGGAGATTGCTGGTGTTTGTGCGCGTCTCGCTGGAAGGAAGCAATGGATGCTGGATGCGCGCCCCCTGTGGTTTTAACCGCTACTCACGTCTTAACTTTGGAGTATGTTTCTTTGGATGAATTGAAGCAGCACGCGGCTGATTTGTAGGGAGGAATGTGCGATCGCTTTTAGTCACTTTTAGTCATTAAGGGCGATCGTACTTTTATACAAACTGTAGCGTGCGTCAGTTTGCGTTATTTTTTCAATAATTCAGACTTTCTTCACTGACGTATCCTAGAAATTTACTTCAATCAGTTATCATAGATTTAGAGTTGAGGTATAATCAGTGTCAGCTAAGAATCGATTTCATAATGCTGTGAAGCGAGGTCTTGAAAAATCTGAGTGGGTCGTTACTCACGATCCTCTCAGGCTAGAATTTGCCGAAAATGAGAGAGTCGAAATCGATTTGGGAGCAGAAAAACTCCTGGCAGCCGAAAAATCAGGTAAAAAAATTGCAGTAGAAGTCAAAAGCTTTTTAAGTGCTTCAGCTCTCTCGGATTTTCATACTGCGTTGGGACAATTTTTAAATTACCGTTTAGTCTTAGAAAAGCTCGAACCCGATCGCACTTTATATTTAGCAGTTCCTATCGCAACTTACGAATCTTTTTTTAGTCGGGAGTTACCTCAAGCGTCGGTTAGACAACACCAAGTCAAGCTTATTGTGTATAACCCAGTTCAGGAGGCAATAGTCAAATGGATCGACTAGAGCATTACCGTCAGTGCATTCAAAAACTCCTAATTGAAGATAGCAAAATAGCACCAATTAACGGAGAAATTGAGGTAGAAACAATTTTCGATCGAGAAAAAGACCGCTATCTAGCCGTCGATTTAGGATGGGACGGACACCGCCGCGTGTATAACTGTGTGTTTCATTTGGATATTAAAAATGGTAAAATCTGGATTCAACGAAATCAAACTGACAGACAGATTACTGATGAATTGGTAGAAATGGGAGTACCCAAAGAGGATATTGTGCTGGGACTTCAGCCAACCTATGCGCGCGAACATACAGGGTTTGGGGTTGCATAGTAATACAAAATGCGACTTCATTCGCGACTGAAATGTTTAAGTGCGATCGCTCATCATTGTAAAGTTTTATGGTTTGAGTTACCACTTACAGATAAACTCTGGTTTGAGTGGGCAAGTTTTAGGAGCGATCGGATTCCCGCTGAGATAGAGCAAAATCAGATTAGTCAAAGATGCTAGCGGTTTGATGTCGCTGATTTGATTTCCGTTGAGCTCGATCGATGTCAGATTAGTCAAAGATGCTAGCGGTTTGATGTCGCTGATTTGATTGTTGTCGAGGCTAAGTTCTGTGAGACTCAAAAGTTTTTGATTAGCCGCATCGCACTCAGTAGTTCCTGCTGTCTTCAACAGTACCTCAACAGTATGTTTAGCTTCAGGGCTTAAAGAATCTTTTTCGCGACACCAATCAGCAAATGTTTTGTTTCCCGATCGCACTTCTGCTGCTTTCGGAGACAATCCACTTCCACATGATGCGAGAAGTGCACAGCAAACAAGTGCGATCGACCTTTGTAAATTCATCTGTTTCTGTGCAACTATAAATGTCATAATCTTATGCTTCTAATCTTCACCAATTATATACAAGGACACGGCAATGCCATGTCCCTACAAAACATCTATTACAAACTCTCCATCACTCAGGCAACTTATACTGCGCGACAATCCGCTTCGCATATTCCGGTACATGAGCCTCCAATTTCTCAGGATAATTGCGCTTCACATACAGATAATTGCGAGTGAAATGAGAATCAATCGAAAACCGAGCATATTCCAAACCCTTCGGCCCAATTCTCTCAATAAAAACTCCCATTAGCTTCGCCGCCCACATCGGCAAAGTCACTCCTTTTTCATAGGCCGGAATGCTTTGCTGAACCGCTTCTTTCCTATTACCCTTCGACATCACTGGCTGAGTGTTTAGCTGATCCATTACCAAATCTAACATCTCTTGTCCAGTGTCATTTCGCACCACAATCCATTGCCAACCAAAAGGTGCTCCCATATAGCCCACAACTAAATCTGCCAAGGAATTCACATAATCAAAACAGCTCAAACAAGAAGGAGCAAAAACATCTTTCAATTCCTTCGTATTCAATCCAAAAAACGGCACTTTTTCCGTAGAACCATCTTCGTGCTTAAAGTGAACATTAAAGTCTTGCATAAACTCATAGGAAACGACCGTTTCAGGAGAATGGCTAGTCGTATCTAGGAATTTTTGTAATCCCGCACGGCTGACATTATCCACGCAGGGAGTTCCCAAAACGTAGAGCTTTTCTAAACCGAGTTTTTTCTCGACTGTTCGCAAAGCTTGAATTTGACAGCCGACACCAATTACTAACAGCCGCTTCATCCCCGATTTTTCGATTTGTTCCAATACGGAAAGGTTGGGAGATAGAGTTGGTTTATTTACTTTTGCTGCGAGAATTTCTTCGCGAGTCGTAGCAATAATCGGCATCGGTTGAAAGCGGTCTTCTTTGGTGTTTTGGACGCAAACAACACCTTCTACAATGCCTTTTTCGAGCATCTCAATGGCAATTGTGCTGACGATTCCCGTCCACTGAGCGCCTTCTATTGGTTCTTTTTTCTTAGCCGCCATCATATTTTGACTGACTCCGAAATACCAATCGTCTTGATTGTCGAGATTGCGCGATCGCCCGTGAATCTCTTCTTCTAATTCTGCGATGTGCTGTGTTAAGAAAGCGCAAGATTCCTTGACATAATGGATGTAATATGTATCGCACAATCCGCATTCGCTGCAAAGTTCTTTAGCGGGACGGCGGCTACCCGGTTTCAGGGCTTTTGATTTTTGGTGCTTAGTAGAATCTGTTGCGGTCATCTAAATTACTTATTTTATGCAGATATGGTATTTACGAGAATATCACACCAATTCGGGTTAATTTGTTTCTTTATTCTTTCTTTCAGTATGGAGAGGCTGACTTTGTTTGCGTACAAGCCAATTCTCTTCGCCCGGAAGCCGCCGCTAAACCATTAGCATTTATCCTGAAATAGCGGGCGATCGCAGTAATTATTTAATAAATAAAGCTATGAGATAAATCGTAAAAATGTTTGTTAAAGCAGCCCTCGCGGCCATCATTTGCAATCTCGCAGTTTCCTGCTTAGGATTTGCTGTTTTAGTTCGTCCTCTTGCTGCGATGAATCCCACTCTTACTACTTTAGAAAAAATGCTGACAGCGACAGAAAAGCCTTCTAACCAACAGCAAACGTTCAGATGAATTGCAGCACTAAGAAAGTCTGCTAGAATTTCTGCTTTTTGTCGATCGCTCAAATTAGGCAACTGAAGTTGATGGATTAAAGTAATCACATTTTGACATTCAGTACCCAATTCATCAATTAACGTACTCAGCGTAGAAGTTGTTACAGAAATTGTTCGATCGCTAACTTGCATCTTTATTTACCAACTTCTTAGTCTGCGGAGGCAAACTTTGTTTTACACAAAAAAGTAGAGACGCGATATCGCATCTCTACATACATTTGATAGTAAAGTGCGCCTCAGCGCACCCTACAAATTAGCTGTTTTGGGGAACAGGAGCACTCGGTGTTCCTGAAAAAGTAGGCGCTACAGAATTACTTGGTGTAACACTCTTAGCCCGCTTCTTGATCAAGACAGGTTTGACGCTGTTTTCTCCACCAACTGGGGGATCTTCTTGTTGAGCGTAATCAGCACCCATCCAAGCCGGACGGCTTTGATCGAAGGCCATTTGTAAAGCCGCAGCCGCGATCGCGTGGGAGTCATACTCCTCAGACAACTGAGACACCAGAGGTAAGAAAGATGCCATCCGTTCGCCAGCCAAAGCTTCGCGAACTTTACCCTGCATCTTTTCCAACTGGCGCGATTCAATTTGTGCCCGTGTCGGAATGTTTCGTACTGTCAAGCTCGATCGTACGTGGCGTTCAATTAAGCGCAGTTTCCGGCGATCGACTGGTTGAATCAGCGTAATCGCTGTTCCTTCGCGACCAGCCCGGCCAGTACGTCCGATCCGGTGAACGTAGCTTTCTACGCTATCGGGCAAATCGTAGTTAATTACGTGAGTCAAGTGATCCACGTCCAAACCCCGCGCCGCAATATCAGTCGCCACTACCCAGCGGACTTGACATTGGCGGAACCTGTGCAGCAAACGTTCCCGCTGTGCTTGGTTCAAATTACCGTGATATTCATCAACGCTGTGGCCAGCTGCTTGCAGTTGGCTGGTGAGTTCCGCCGCCGACTGCCGAGTCCGCACAAAAATTAGTGCAGATTCTGGGTCTTCCATTTCGAGAATTGGCTGCAAAGCTCTTGCCTTCGACCAACCGCGAGGAATCATGTACACGCCTTGGCTGATGCGCTTCGGCGTTGCTTTTGGCTGTTCTACGGTGACGTTGACTGGGTTGCGCAAATGCCGCGACACCAATTTCCGAATGGAAGCTTCCATCGTCGCCGAGAAAAATGCCGTTTGACGTTCTTTTGGTGCAGCATCCAAGATTTTTTCCACATCTTGGATAAAGCCCATGCTCAGCATTTCGTCAGCTTCATCCAAAACTAGCCATTTTACCTTGTCTAATTTCAGGCTACCGCGGCTGAGCATATCTAATATGCGTCCGGGTGTACCGACAACGATGTGAACGCCGCGCTTCAAACGCTGCATTTGGCGATCGATCGATTGACCGCCGTACACTGTCAGAACTTGCAGAGAGCGACCGACTTTTACCGGGCCGTCACTACTGATACCGCTCAAATCGCGAATAGCTTCAGTAACTTGCATCGCCAATTCGCGAGTCGGTGTCAGCACCAATGCTTGTACCGCAGTTACATCTAAATCAATCCGCTCCAAGATGGGCAACGAGAATGCTGCCGTTTTGCCCGTTCCAGTTTGGGCTTGACCCACAACGTCGCGACCTGCTAGCAAGTGCGGAATTGCTTGTACTTGGATGGGAGTAGGTTCTGTAAAGCCTAGTGTTTCCAGATGGAGAACGAGTTCTTCCGAAAGACCCAAGCCTTCAAACAATAAATTCATTAATGCTCCTAATAACGAGTCTTAGCCTTCTAAGTCGCCCAACTCGGATGCGGATTTCTGCTCGGCGGCAGGAACTCATAAGAGTTCTGTATGGTGCTGCGCCTGCGCGCACCTTCTTAAATAGCAATCGAGTATAGGGCAGCTCCGTCGATGGTGACTAATTTTACCCATTCGACAGCCGTCTTTGATTTTGTGACATCACCGATACCGACCGCCAGCGATCGGGTTATAGGCTTCCAACATTCTTTAACAGGATATTGGACTTCCTTTGAGGTACTTGCAAGCTTTCTCTCTAGGGCATTTTATAGTGAGGATCATGATCAGCCCCACTTAACTACATAGTAGTAACAGGTTTGTTTGTTCAGGCGCTATCCCGCAATCCGTCGCCTACGGGATTGAGCAGGGGATGCCGCGACCGTTACCGCCTATCCATCTCAACACTCTTTCGGGATACCGTTGTGGTGTAGGGCGGACGGCGAAGCAATCTCAAGATTATCCCCGCTTATTTCTGGCTTGTTATCATCATAACTCTTTACATTCAGAAACAAAACATTAAATTCGTTAAAATTTTCCGATCGTTCTGTAGAGATTACCGACCCCAACGGAGAGGGTCGATTGCCAGAGAGGGCTAAAAAAGTTTATAACCCCTTTGGTACATATCTTTGCACAATCTTGTACAAACCGTCACTTTTTCTGTTTCAATCCACTAATCATTTTTGGCTGATGTCCGGTTTTGGTTCGCCACGTCGATCGATCGCGACAGTTGCAGCAAGACTTATATTTGACCGTAAAGGTCATAGACATCTGCACCAGTAATTTTCACAGATACGATCGATCCCAGCCGCGCTTCTCCTGTCACGTAGACGAGTCCATCTACTTCTGGGGAAAACCGAGCGGATCTACCAATCAACTCGCCTGTCTCTGGTTGTTCTTGTTCTATCAGGACATCAACTACCTGACCGACAGACTCTTGATTCTTTTTCAATGATATAGGTTGTTGTGCCGCCATTACCGAATTGCGCCAAACTTCCATTGTTTCTGCTGGCAGTTGATTTGGCAAGCTAAAGGCTGGAGTGCCTTCTTCGGCGGAAAATGTGAATACTCCGACGTGATCGAATTCGTGGCGCTTGACAAATTCTAGCAAATGTGCTGCGTGTTCTTCGGTTTCGCCCGGGAAGCCGACAATAAAAGTTGTCCGCATTACGGCGCCAGGAATTGCTGCTTTGAGCCGATCGACTATGGCATCATTGATCCCAGCTTGAAAAGGCCGATTCATCGCCCGCAGAACTTCGGGATGCGAGTGTTGCAGCGGTAAATCCAAATAAGGCAAAACGTTGTGAGTTTCGCGGATGGCTGCGACAACTTGGGGAGTCAAACCTGTGGGATAGGCGTAGTGCATCCGAATCCAAGGTACATCTACTTCGCCCAAAGCCCGAAGCATTTCGGCTAGCTTCGGTTCGCCGTAGATATCTTTGCCGTAGTTGGTGGTAATTTGAGAAATTAGGATAATTTCCTTTACCCCTTCGGAGGCTAATTGCTTAGCTTCGGCGACAATAGATTCGATCGTGCGCGATCGTTGATTGCCACGCAAGTGCGGGATAATGCAAAACGCACAGCGGTAATCGCAGCCTTCAGCTATTCGCAGATAAGCGACACCTTCCGATGTCGTGCGGTAGCGGGGAGTAGTTTCGTCAGCGATGTAAGTTGGTTCAGCAGAAACGAGAGAAACTCGATCGCCCTTTTCCACCCTTTGCATTACATCGACAATTTTATGATAATCACCAGTGCCAACAATGGCGACGGCTTCGGGCAATTCATCCAGCAATTGCTGCTGAAAATGCTGTGCCATGCAGCCAGTGATGACTACTTTTTTATTAGCTTCGGCTAATTCCACCAAGGTGCGGACTGATTCTTCTCGCGCAGCTTGGATAAAACTGCAAGTATTGACGACGACGTAATCCGCTAATTCTTCATTAGAATCGACTTCATAGCCTGCTTGAGCCAGCAAGCCAATCATGTGTTCGGTATCAATGCGATTTTTTTCGCAGCCGAGGTGGGTAAATGCGATCGTTGGCTTCGTTGCCATGCAGTAATATTTGCTGTTGCGCTATTTTCAAGAACGTTTTATGGTATCACACAATTTGACAAGCTGCAAGGTATGGGTGGATGCGATCGGCGAATTACGCACCAAAACCAAAGAAACCGGGTTTTTACGAAAATACTTCGTTGATTCTCTATAAATTTAAAAGAATACGCAGTCTTTCCTCTACCATCATTAATGTTGTTGAAGAAACTGCGCCCCACAGTTCAAAAAGTCTTTCTATATATCGCCGCGTGATGGTTTGGCTGCTGAGGTCATTCTAAACCATCCTGTAAAGTGATATCCCAGGCTGATCGTTCTTCAAGTTCTTCTTGCCAAGCTTCGGAATTATTATTGCGTAGAGCAATATAAGCTTGGTTGGCTGCTTCTAGAAACTGTTGTCTTCGGTATTGTTCGATCGCTTGTTCGAGAACTGCTTGGATTGATTTTCCAGAGGTTGCAGAGATTTCTGCGAGAATTTTATAAGATGTATTGGCGATCGTAACTGTAGAAGTTTGATTCATGTTAGTTTTTTACTTATCCCAACGTTACCCAACTATTATAGCTCGTATTGAAGACAAATTTTCCTCAAGCGACTCGATACAGATGACGGCAACTATTAACTTGACCGATGTTTTGCCGTCTAAATAAAAACTTTACACCAGTGCACGGATAAGTTCGTCTTGTGGGAAGATTGCACCTCGCTTTTCTAGTTCATACTTTGCATTTTCATCAAGTCCGACATTGTTACCAAATCGAGCACTTTCTACTTTGGCGGTGCTGAGGTTTGTCGCTGTCAAATTAGCATTATTCAAATTGGCATTGCTTAAATTAGCATTGATTAAATTAGCATTGCTTAAATTGGCATTGCTCAATTCGGCACTCCACAAGTCGGCATCGCTCAGGTTGGCATCGCTCAGGTAGCTACGGCTCAGGTTGGCAAAGATCAGATTTGCACCGCTTAGGTCGGCAGCGCTCAGGTAGCTACCGCTCAGGTTTGCACCGCTCAGGTTTGCACCGCTCAGGTTGACACCGCTTAGGCTGAGACCGCTTAGGTTGACACCGCTTAGGTCGGCAGCGCTCAGGTAGGTATCTCTCAGCTTGGCATGGCTCAAGTTAGCACTTCTTAAGTAGGCATTACTCAAGTTGGCACGGCTCAAGTTGGCACGGCTCAAGTTGACACTAATCAAGTTAGCATTGCTTAAGTTAGCATTGCTTAAGTTAGCATTGCTTAAGTTAGCAAAACTCAGATCGGCACGACTCAAATCGGCATTGTTTAAGTTTGCACCGCTGAGATTGAATCTACTCAATTTGCAGCCAACTCCTTTAACGCCACCTAAATAAGCTCCTGCTAAATCTTCATCTGGATTTAGACCAGCCTGTTTCACCAATTCCGATAAATTATTTGTATCTGCTTCCAGGACTTGTTTGATGTCATTTTGAATTGACTGAATCGATTTTCTAATTGACTGAATCGATTTTGTATCTGCTTCCAGGATTTGTTTGATGTCATTTTGAATTGACTGAATCGATTGAGACTCACTGGTATTAGGAAGTTGGGATTGATTCGTTTCACTCGCAATGACAGAATCTTGTTTGAGTTGGGATTGATTCGTTTCACTCGAAATGACAGAATCATGTATTAGCTGAGTCTGTCGCGCATAAAATTTAGTCAGTCGCTTCTCTTCACTCCAAGCAACAAACGCAATTCCCCCAACTACACTTAACCCTACTGTCAAAGCTGGCGGACTTCCTCCTGTCAGCAACAGCATCCCCAACAAACCCGCACCAACTTGAGCCGTTTGCCTGACTAAAGACTTTAGTCCAGCTTCAGCTTCTTCATAAAGACTAATTTGTTTGCGGTTGACTAAAGTCATATCAAATATCTCCTAGGGATTATTTTTCAAATCTTTTAAATCTGCCCAAAATCGACCAATAATTCGACCTGCGAGAACTATCCACAACAGAAAATCAGAAGCTACAATAATGAAACAAGCATAACGAGATACACCCCAAGGGCTTTCTTGCAGACAAATATCGAAACCTGAAAAATCTTTACCGATAATAATTTCACCGATTAAACCGGGAAGCTTTAAAATAATACCGATCGCGATCGCATCCTGAATTGACCCATAAACCGTCCTTCCAAGTTTACCCATTAACGCATACAACACCTGATCGACCAACTCTAAAACATTCATCACTAACTTTTGGGTGAATGTACCCAATTTCGTACTTACTGGAGGAGATGGCTCTACAGGAGTTGGACTCGATTGGGATGGTGTCGGAGTCGGAGTCAGCGGATTCGGCGGCGTAGTCATTACGGCACGGTATAAATTTTCATAAATCTCGATCGCACTTTTTCACATTATATCCTAGCAGGAAGCCTAGCCTGGAAACACCAAAGACAAATCCAGGGACAAATCACACAAATTCAAAACTTGCAAGTGAATCTCCCTGTTGTTGTCATCTTCTACTTTACTGGTTCCACCATTGTACCGATCGAGCAATCCGTTTCCCATCGATCGCAACTAAAGCTAGTGAGCCCTACGATCGACCTTGTAAGGCATTTTGCACCATACTTTCAAAAAAAGTATCCAGAGAAATTCCTGATGCTTTTGCCATAGACGAAAGCACACTTATTTCGGCAAAAGAAGAGTACAACCCCGCTTCTAAAAACCAAGGTTGTCCATCGGGATCGATGCGAAAATCAAATAAACTGTAGTGGCGACAGCCCAAAGCAATGTGGGATTTTCTGGCCTCGGCCCAAACTCTCTCAGTAATCGGATCGCTCTTGTCAACTGTCCACGGCTTGGTGCTATTTTTAGTGGAACAATCCAAGCTACCATCGTCATTTTGTTTGAGCTTATCGGCATAACTCCGAATCGGTTGGGTATCAGGATGTACAGGATACTCTTGCATCGGTAAGCAGACTAGCGAGCCAGCTTGCACAATAATCCCACAGCGTACTTCTCTACCCAATTCAATGAATTTTTCTACTAGAACTTCATCTGAATGAGTCAATACTGTTTGCAAAGCCGTATCATAGTCAGCAGCATTTTTAACCAAAGTTACTCCAATGGAATTATCACCATAGAGCGGCTTGATCACGATCGGCAAATCGATCGAAGGTCTCTTGTCCCCCGCCCGGACAACTTCTCCCTGCGGCACCCTTACTCCAGCCGCCGCTACTATTGCCTTAGTCTTGGCTTTGTCAGCAGTCAGCGCCATCAACTCTGCCGAATTACCCACATAAGGAATATTCAGCAGATCGAACAAACTACGGTATTGAGTCATGCCGGGGATGCAAAACATCTGCGGTATCATTACGTCAATCTTTAGCTCTGTCAGCACCTGTACAGCGCCCGCTAGAGACATGGGATTAGCAGCCGCGATCGCACTGGGATCGAGAGAGGTGGGAAAGCGCCATTGGCCATCGGGAGAAATATAGGCAATATGAAATTCATAAAGTCCTGGATTAGCAGTATTTTTCAGACAATTTCCTGCAAAAAGCCGCGATAAATTACAGTAAAAATCGCTAACTGCCGAACCGACTAAATGCAAAACCCGTAATACTGACATACTCACTCTCCCCCTATTTCCACAAGTTCGCCAATATTAAAATCAATCCGAATCCACTCATTCGACTTCTGTAAATCTCCCCACAACAACAAGGGAATGTGCCAATGATGCACCATCAAAAACGGCAGCGGATCGTCCCACTCGAAGATGGCATCTTTGCCTTGGGCGATAATTTGTAACCGCTCATAAACTAGCTTTGGCGACCACAAATGAGTCACCAATCGCCAAATTTCATGGTAAATCCAGTAAGTCGGGCGACTAGATGCCAAAGGCTCCACTATCTGTGGTAAAGGGTCGGGTTCCAAATAAGCTTTTGCCACATCGGGATGGTCGTGAAACACCGTGATAGCTGAATGGGTGCGCGGGTTGCATTCGATCGCGTAAACCTCTCCATTATCCGCCGCCTCCATGAAATCAAAGGAAACTTGTCCAGTCAGATTTAGACTCTTGGCAAACTTACGAATCCAATTTTCGATATCCGGGCGATCGATATGCTGGTAATTCAACTGAAACGACGACGATTCGCAACAACAATGCAACTGAATATGACCATCACGAATTGTACTGTGAGTGCAGAATTCTTGCCCTGGAATATACTCTTGCATAATCCAAGGTTTACTCTCGGAAATTGGTAAAGATTTCACAAATGCGGCAGTTTCCGCCTCAGTTGCGCAGGGTAACTTCGTCAAGTCTAACCTCCGAATAGAATCGTAGGGAATACTTTTGATAATATATGGACGCTTTGCGTTACTAAAATCAAAATCGATTACTTGCTGCGGATTAGTAATGCGGTAGGACTTCGGAACTCGCAGCCCCAACGCTTCGGCGGCGGTGGCTAACTCATATTTATCATCCAAACGTTCTAGAGTTTCGACATCTAGCTGCATTACCGTACAGTGAGGAGAAAGTACGCTTTTGGCTTTGGCATCGTAGTAACTGCCGCCTGCACTAGAGACGGGAACGAAGACATCAACTCCCTCCTGTTGGACAATTTTTAAGAGTGCTTGAGCGTATCCCTCTTCCTGGGGATTTGGTACTGTGTAAAAGCGATCGACTGCCCAAGAGTAACGATGACCTGTCAGCCAGTATTTGTGGGTTTCTACCAAAATTACCCGATGACCGGCCTTATGGAACGATCGGGCTAGCTGTAATGCTTTGGTCCTCTTGCCGCCGCCGACCAAAATCGTTTGGGGAGAGTCTGCGATCGATCGAGACTGAAACGGTTTGAGGATGATGGATCTCAGTAGGGCGATCGCTGTTAAAGTGATATTCAGGGGCAGTACCAATAGCAGCAAAATTAAGGTTGCTATAGTTTTGACTGCTGTCTGGAAGCGCTTAGAAGCCGCGTTTGTTTCCTGTTCAGATGGCATCGCTGCATTTGAAACTGTTTCGATCATAATTTTTGACTAAGTAAATACTCTCATTAGCGGTGGTTTTTCAATGATTAAACCGCTGTTGAAGCTACGCAGGCGCAGAGTCTCCAGAAGAGAGAGATGAATCATGCCGATGAAGCGCGGATTTGATATTATACCAATTAAAAAAAAGAATGCAACAGTATTCTTGTCCCCCCCCTTTACAAGGGGGGGTTAGGGGGGGTCAAAGAGTGTTGCACAATTTTAGAGAAATGGTATTACCCACGGGTGGTTAAAAACCGGGTTTTTTGACGATCGGACTTGGTGAGTGCCCGCCGAATAAGTCAAAAAACCCGGTTTGTTTGGTTTTGACGCGGTAAGTTTTGTCTACTAAACGCGCCGAATTAAAGTCAATCCATCTCTCAGCGGCAGTAACACTTGCTCTACGCGCGGATCGTCAACTAGAGCCTGGTTGAATTTGGCGATCGCAGCCCCGTTAGCAGTGGCAGTACCAGACAAGTAGGGCTGTCCCTGCATCAGAGTGTTGTCGGCGCAGATGGAGCCATTGGGAGCCAACAGCCCAGTCGTTAGGAGTAAATCGAGATAATCGATGTATCCAGCTTTATCGGCATCGATAAACACCAAATCGAAGACTTCCCCAGCAGCAGCCAATTGTTTCAGGGTTTCTAGGGCCGGTGCAACCTTCACTGAGATTTTGTGGCCGACGTTCGATTCTTGAAAACACTTTTGGGCAAACTCGGCTACGTAAGCATCTACTTCGCAGGCCACCACTTCCCCATTTGCGGGGAGGGCTTCGGCCATCGCTAGTGCTGAGTAACCAGTAAACATCCCGATTTCCAGTACGCGCTGTGCTTTGGTGAGATGGACGAGAAACTTCAGCATTTGGCCTTCCACATGGCCTGACAGCATCTCTTGTTCCAACTGCCGCACTGTCTCGCCGTCAGAGAATCGCTTACTCCAATCTTCTGATTGGGTGCGCTTTACTAACGTGGCTAAGGCAGGAGATTCCGCTGTGGTACAACGATTCAGGTACGGATCGAGACCATTTGCCAATTCGTAGGCTTGTTGTAATTGGGCTTTGAAAGCTCGATCGAGATTATCGATTTTTTCTACTTGCGAGACGAGACTTTCCAGTTTAGCCGCTAAAATCCCGACTGGGGTAACGGGTCTCATGGTCAAACCCCGGCTGTGGAACGAGTTCCAAGTTTCTGCAATACCACGTACATATCCTCGCCATCGCCATGACGCGGATAGCCATGACATATTTCTCGATGAACCAGTAGGGCTTTATCCAACTCAGAGCGAGTCAAATCGTTCATGAAAAAGCAGTCACCAATGGGGCAGGGAGCCGCAGCACGCTGGAGACCGTCGCGGGTACGACTGATCGATGTTGTGGCTTTCCAGAGCAGTTCTGATGTCAGATAAGGGCTATCAATTGCTAGTCCGAGGCGGCTCATTAATCCTAAGATGCGATCGCGATCGGCGATCGAAATGTAGCCCCGCAGTTGGGCAATAGTGGCCGAAAAAGCCATATCGATGGCGACACTGTGGCCGTGGAACATCGGAATTTCCGGCGTTAGTTCCAGCGTCGGACTCCAAGTGTGACCGTAGGCTATCACCCGATCCAAATCTAGCTCGTGCAGGTTCGGTACTTCTAAGGCCAGCATCGACTGAATCGCGTTGTAGGTTAACCGATGTGCTACTTCGCGCAGTTCAGATGTGCCGTCTAGATACCCAAAATGGCTGTGCAGCAATGCTTCGCCGTAGTTTTCTAACAACTCGAAGATTTCTATGTTACCTACTACGGCAATCTTAATTAACTCTGCCATCCCATTTCGCACTTGGTCGATCGGCAGACTTTTCAGAAAAGAGAAATCTAAAATTACTTTCCGCGAAGCGTGATAAGCACCGAGGCGGTTTTTCAGCTTACCGTGGTTCACAGCTACTTTGATCGCCACACTGGCATCAATTAGCCCAATTAAGGTTGTCGGTACGCGAATGTAGTTAGTCCGACGGCGATAAGAGGAGCAGGCAAAACCAGCTACGTCTGTCGTCAATCCGCCACCGACTACCAAAACAGGCTCCTTCCGCACGAGTCCGAAATCAACGAAGGCATCTATGATGCTTTCAAAAGTTTTTAACGTCTTATCAGGTTCCTTGATATTAACTGGAAAGACTGTTAAATCTATTTCGTAATGCTTGAAATAATCCTGCATCTGTGTACCGTACAGACCATAGACTGTTTCATCTACAACCATTAAACAGCGACCGAATTCGCGGTAACTATCCGCAATCTCAGGATTCTCCAGCTTGAAAGCACCATCTACGTAGAGCAAGCTGAAATCTATTTTTTCGTACCCCTCAATCTGAAAAGCTCGATCGGTAGATGTAAACGTAGCTTGAATGTCACCCATAAAATTTTTGCACTTTCATGTCAATAAGTAACTGTAAGCATTCAGGCACTATC
>JANNOR010000141.1:0-71882 GCA_031399265.1 Cyanobacteria bacterium SOY_34_metabat_3
CATCCCCTGCTGCATCCCCTGCTGCATCCCCTGCTGCATCCCCTGCTGCATCCCCTGCTGCATCCCCTGCTGCATCCCCTGCTGCATCCCCTGCTGCATCCCCTGCTGCATCCCCTGCTGCATCCCCTGCTGCAATCCTGCTTCTAAGGCTTCTTCTTTATACCTCTGCTGATCTTGGAGGTAAAATACCTGTGCCTCCAATTCATCTAATTCCTGCCTGCTGAGATTGGTACTGTTAGCAATACTGAAAGCTTGCTGAATTGCTGAAGGTGTTTCCAACGATTCTGGAACCATTTCCAAACTCGGTGCTTCCTTGATAAAATAAATCCACTTATCGGCGAGAGATTCTAACTCCGCCAGAGATTTATTGAATTTTGGTAATTCCACAAAAATCATAGTTATCACCGGAAAAATATAATCAAAGTGTTCTTCCTCTTCTTTAAAAGAAAAGCGTGAAATCACTTTATTAGTATTTTCAAACAAAGTAAAATCTGTAATTGTTAAAGCAATTACCGGGTCTAACTGTAGGTATCCCTTACCAGTCATTAGTTGATTTGCAAAAGCTTTGGCTGCATTGTAAGCAATTCGTTTTTCAAAAGCTTTCACATTCAAAACTTGCATTTCGATTACAACAATTGTGCCGTTATCGAGAGTGGCTTTGATATCTAAGTATGTGTCTTTCAAGCCCATTACTTTTCCGGCTTGAGACGGATCGATAATTTGCAAATCTTCAATAGTGGGATTGCCTTGATAAATCAGACCGTTGAGAAAGCTAATCAGAATGGGTTTGCTTTCTGCGGAAGCAAAGATTTTTTTGAACGCAAAATCCGTTCGAGGGTCGATAAAGTTCATGATGTTTAGCTCCTGTTAGGTTAATAAAAATATCTCATATCCGGTAGATTTTGACAATATCTCTAGGAGGGAGTTCGCGAATATCTAATTATATCAATTCCGGCTGCGCCTGAATGATATAAATGACACGGCAGTGCTGTTTCCCTACCGCGATTAATTGTAGGGAGATGACACTGCCGTATCCTGATTTTGGGTGATTATTACTTCCGATTCAGTCGGCATTGATATTACTTGACTCGCTGTGACGTATAGCGGTAAGGTGTACCCGGTGCTCGCTGCTACTTGATTACAGCCTCAGTCAAAATTACTTTACCATTTTCCTTGACTTGCAGGCGTTTTGGGTTAATCGAGTAGATAATATTGCGGTTAGTCGCGTAATAAGTTCCGTCGTCACCTGTAGTTACTTGCATCACATTGATTTGATTACCACTTTTTTTGCTGACGCCTCGGTAAAATAAATCTCCTTGCTGGGTTTTGCAAATGTATACTGAAAAGTTGGCAGTTGCGAAAGATTCTACCATTTCCGCCCTGGGACAACCTGAAACTTGAGCAATTTGTTGGGGTTGAACATTCTGAGAAATAGCATATTCAAGAGGCGCAACTCGGCTAATTGGCTGATTGAGTGCAGTTGCTTGGGCCGGGGAAGTCAAAAAGCCGATCGCACTAATGGCAGTCACAGCCACAACTAAGCCACATTTTTTGATCAGCTTAACTTGAGATTCTTTCAACATGGCATTATTCCTGGTTGAGATTAATTAGATATTAATGTGTGTTTTTTCAATCATCGATCGCCAATCAGGAAATTTATAGGATTGAATAATATTCTTTACAATCTTGACGCGGGCTGGGTGCTGAGGTTGCACCCAAACCCAAAAATTGTCAGCTAATTTTCGCCAACTGTTTATCCTTCACCTCAACCGGCGCAGTCAAAGCCTCTTCCAAATCGGCACAACCCAATTTTTCCTCCAGAATTGCCATCACTTCGCGGCCGAAATCATTGGAATTTCGCTGCCAAGCTTCTAGACAAACTTGCCCGAAAAACGAACCGAAAGGTTCGGGATTCCACAGCAATTTGCGGGCATTCCAAGGCATCAAACTCATCGGGTCATAATCCGGTTTGAGAATCTCCTTTTTAAAGGCGTATTCTTCTAAAATTGTGTGCGGCTGCAACCCGATAAAGAAAATCGCCGGTTCTACTTTATCAACTCCGAAAATTCGCTCTAATTCTCGGTGATAGGCAATAGTTTGCCGGATGGTTTCAAAGGTTTCATCTATTACGTTAAATGAGTAATTTACCGAAACTACATCCTCATAACCGGCTGCTTTTAAATCGCGGCAATTTTCCAAAACTACGCGCAAATTGTAGCCCATCCGCATTTTGCGAACCAGTTCCTGGGAACCGCTGGTGATGCCGATTTCAAAGTAATTCATCCCCGTTTTTACCATCAAATCGCACAACTCGGGTGTGAGATTGTCCGCACGGATGTAAGCAGCCCAGTGGATGTCAGTCATGCCGTCGGCGATGATTTTTTGCAATAGTTCGATCGCATCATCGATGAATTTGCGGGCTGGGATAAATTGCGCGTCGGTAAACCAGAAATTGCGGATACCTCGATCGTACAATTGCCGAATCTCCGCCACCACCTCATCCGCCGGATTGATCCGCACTTGCTTGCCTTCAATCACCGTATAAATGCAGTAACAGCAGTTGTGAGGACAGCCGCGCTTGGTTTGCACGCCGATGTAGAAGTCCATATCCTGTAGATAATAGGAAAATTCCGGCCAAATGGTCTCGATATACTTGTAGTCACAAGCGGTTTTCTCGATGTTGGCTGGCTTTTCGTGAATTAGCCGATCGCGCGGCACAGTTTCACCTACCACATAACACCTTTCCTGAGCCAAATCTTCGCCTTTAATCAACTTCTCCAGCAGCGCTTCGCCTTCGCCCACCGAAACCACGGTTCCCGCCGGCAAACTGCGCCCCAACTGCTCGTAAAACACGCTCACAGCACCGCCACCGACCACTGCGCGAGCGCCTGGGTAGTATTTCCGGGCCCGCTTCAATCCGCGCTTGACCAGCCCTAAATTGCGCCAGAGTTCGGTATAGTAAGAAATTGCTAAACGCAGTCCTCCAAATGCTCCCCGGGCTTTAATTATGGGATTGTTGGCGTAGTAAAACTCGAAGGCATTTTGTAAGGGATTGCCGCCTCTACCGCCTACAGGTGCGTAAATTTGAATGTCCCGCCAGGAGAAAACCAGCAGCGTCGGCTTAAACTCGTCTATGCTGGCATCCAAAGCTGTAGCGTAATCCAGGGGCGGCACCGCACCGACATCGAAAATCCGCTGTTCGACATCGGGAAACAGTTTGTGGACGTGATCCGAAAGGTATACAACTCCGATCGGGAAAATCGGATTGCAAGGGAGGCGAACGTACAGGACTCGGTTTTCTCGGTTTTCCATGATTGCCATATCCTAAAGTGCAACTTTTTCAGCTATGTTAATATTCTTTTAATATAACTTTACAATATATCTAATTTTCGCAATCTAACATTAAATATTCTTAAATTTTTCTATCTGGCTCAAGGTTGAGCGTGTTGGAGTCGATCGGCGACAGCAGCAGAAAAAAGCTAATTTTTCAGTAAATACAGCGTAGATTGACCGAAAATCCAAGCTGGGAGTTAAAAACAAGATATTTATTCGGATAAATGAAAATTCCTGTTCGATCGGTCTCTAATGTGATACGGAGTTGGTAGTCGGCTTTACAGTAGGCCGGGATCGCCTAATGTTAGCCTAAGAAGATAACTAAAACTTTTAGGCAAGGCTCCCTCAGCAGTTATGGCTCAAATTCTTGACCCAGTACCCTCAGACATCGACAGCAAGATTCTCTGCTGTTACGTCAACGCCACGAGTCAGATTCAGATTGCTCGCATCGCCAACATTCCTAACTGGTACTTTGAGCGAGTAGTGTTTCCTGGACAGCGTTTAGTGTTTGAAGCGATGCGGGCCGCCGCATTGGAAATTCACACCGGGATGATGGCCAGTGCAATTCTGTCAGATAAAATCCCTTGCGATCGCTTGCAAATTAACGAAGGCCCGTATTCAAACGTTAATCCTAGCAGATCCCGAGGGGAAGTTCCAGGCGATCGAACAGCAACAGCCGGTCGTACCAAATCCCGAGAAATTTCAGAACCTTTGACCGTACCGGCACTAACAGCCGTCGATTAATCCTTGTGAGTTGTGAATTATTAATTGTCAGTTAATTCAAAACTCAGCACTCAAAATTCCCACTTCTGGCAAGGGCTAAAAACTCAGGACTTAACAATCAAAGTTAATGAATTGAATTTTAGAGATAAACTCAGAACCGCAAATATTTTGCGGTTTTTAATATTTGTCTGAGTTTGGTTCACCAGCCAGACAACTGTGCAAAAATAGCATTAAACAGCTTCCTCAATTTCAGCCATGTCAGCACAACCGATCGCCTCTGTTCCATCTTCCACCCGAGTATTTGAGCCGGCACTATTCCGGCTTTCTCCCCTGATTAGAATTACGCTGTTGAGCTTGTACGTAGCCCTGACAATTCCCTTACCATTTTTGTCGGAAGTAACGAAAGCACCCGTTCCCCCCACCGCACTCTGGGCGGCAATTGTTGTCGGCGCTGCGGGCTTGTACGGCGTGCTGTGCGAAAGGGTAATTGTCAACGAGGAAGGGATTCAAGTCACCTATCCCAACTGGTTTCCGCGCTTGTTTCGCAAAGGTTGGTCGCTACCTTGGACTGAGGTAAAAGCTCTCAAACCTCGATCGACCGGTCAAGGAGGTTTAGTTTACTATTTTTTGAGTCATTCGGGTGAAGGTTATTTGCTGCCGATGCGGGTGGCTGGATTTGGTAAATTAGTCGGTTTGGTAGAAGCAAAAACAGGCATTGATACTAGAGATGTCCGCCCTTTGTCTCAGCCTTGGATGTATTTAATTTTGCTGTTCTGTACGCTGTTGTTGCTGTTAGTTGATGCGTGGACGATTGTAACTGCGATCGGGCTTAAAGGTAATCTGTAAGGTGTGCATTGCGCACCGGAAAAATCGGTATCTCATTTTGGCAAACATATTCGTAAGTAAGTCGGTGTAAATAATTCAAGGTTTGTAGTAAGGGCTTAAGAGGAGACGGAGGAGACGGCAGTGCCCAGTCCCAACCGCAAACAAATGTAGGGACACGGCACTGCCGTCTCCTCTATATTATTCCAGGGCAGCCGGAATTGATATAACAATGATGCAACATCTCAAGTTAAATCAACAAAATTTCAAAATCCCCGACTTCTTTAAGAAGTCGGGGATTTAATAAAGTCACCAGACTTAATATTACTTAGCTTCAGCCGATCGCCGAGTGTTGCGCGATTCGTAGTAAACTCCAGAGCCTGTATCGGAAACAAAGTGACAATCCCAGTAAGAGCGAATAAAGCTCTTCCAAATTGGATCGGTTGACTTGCGATAATAATCGCCCAATACTGGCTTGATGGCTTCCGTTGCTTCTTTCAGGTGATAGTGCGGGATGCTCAAGAAAATGTGGTGGGCGACGTGGGTACCGATGTCGTGATGAATGGAATTGATGATGCCATAATCGCGATCGATCGTCGATAATGCACCTTTGAGGAAATTCCAGTCATTTCCGCGATACCACGGAATATCCGATTCTGTGTGGTGCAGGAATGTTACCAAATCCAGCCACATCACGAACACGACGTAGGGAACTAAGTAGAATTTCAGCAAAAACAGCCAACCAAACTGATAGGTTAGCGCGCCTAAAAAGGCTACCATCAGCACTAAGGATGCGGAACTCGTCAATACGTCCATTTTTTCGGAAGGACGGAAAATCGGGCTACCGGGCATGAAGTGAGAACCTTCGCGATCGGGCGATCGGCGAAACAGATAGATTGGATAAGCAAATAACATCAAATAGAAACGTCCTAGCTTCTCATACCAGGCCATTTCGTTATACTTGGTTTCCGAAACCGGATACCAGCTTTCGTCATTATCCAAGCTACCTGTGTTAGCGTGGTGGGTTCTGTGGCTGATCCGCCAACCGTGAAAGGGGACGAGAATTGGAGCGTGGGAAAGGTGTCCGATCAGGTTGTTAAGCCATGTGATCTTGGAAAAGGAACGATGTCCGCAGTCGTGCCCAACGACGAACAATGCCCAAAACATGGTTCCCTGCATCAACCAGAAAATTGGGTAAAACAACCAGGAATCAAGGGTGTAGGCGATCGCATATAAGCCTGCGATTATCCCCAGATCCAGAAAGAAGTAAGCTAGGGATTTCCCAACTGAGGGTTCAAAACAGTGGGCTGGAATGGCTGCTTTGACTTCTTGGAGAGTAAAAGGTAACTCTTTTGTACGAGAGGATGAGCTTTCAGGGCTCGGTTGATTGAGAACAGTATTTGATTGCACGAAGTTTCCGATTTAAGCTGACTTTGAGAAACCGCATTCCGCCTTGTAACAGTCACTTTGGACTCTTATGAGCCATATTTTTTACTCTGCAAGGGTTCCTAAAGTTCTTTATCGCATGAATAGCCCGCCCGTGGGTGATCCTCCAGCCAAGTGGCTTGGGGAATGCTGGTATGGGGAAAATTTGTGCGATCGACCCTGTTATCTGAAAAAATTTATTGTGCCTGTTGTTGGTGCGAAATGCGAATTCAATCTGAAAACACACTTCTGGAGGCACTACCTCCAGTCTGCAAGTGGCAGAGCTAAGTTAATGTAACATTTCTACACACATTCTGACAACGAGTTGGGAAATGGGGAATTGGGAATTGGGAATTGGGAATTGGGAATTGGGAATTGGGAATGGGAGGCAGAGCCTCCGGGTATGTATTCCCAGGCAGAGCCTGAGAACAAGTTAAATATTCTTCCTTGTTCCTTCTTCCTTCTTCCTTCCCTTAAGTTACAGCTTTCTCTAAAATCAACTTGGCTCGTTTTACCAATTCTGGAATCTCGATCGGATAATCGCCGGTAAAACACGCAGAACAAAAACTGTTCGTATCTTCGTTAGTCGCCTTCAGCATTCCATCCCAACTTAAGAAAGCCAAAGAATCAACCTCAATTTGAGCGGCGATTTCGGCGACAGACTTAGTAGCTGCAATCAACTGATCTTGATTGTCGGTGTCGATGCCATAGAAACACGGATGAGTCACGGGCGGCGAGGAAATTCTCATATGAACTGCGGTTGCACCCGCATCCCGCAAGGCTTTGACAATTTTGCGGCTGGTTGTGCCACGAACGATCGAATCATCGATAATAATTACCCGTTTCCCTTCCAACACATCTCGCAGAGGGTTGAGTTTCATGCGAATTCCCGACTCGCGCATTGCCTGAGTCGGCTGAATAAAAGTGCGTCCAACGTAGCGATTTTTAATCAATCCTTCGGCGTAGGGAATGCCGGAAGCTTGAGAAAAGCCGATCGCCGCCGGGATTCCAGAATCGGGAACACCGATCACTATATCAGCATCAATCGGAGATTCTGCGGCCAAGTAACGTCCGATCCGTAGTCGATAGCTGTACAAATTTTCACCTTCCATGATGCTATCTGGTCGAGCAAAATAGATCATTTCAAAGATGCAAAGTTTGCGTTTTTGTTGCTGGCTCCAGTGGAAGGAAGCCATACCTTCTTCTGTAATCCAAACTAATTCTCCCGGTTCCACATCCCGCAAAAATTCAGCACCGATGATATCTAACCCGCAAGTTTCCGATGCCAAAACGTAGCGTACCGGATTGGTGCCGATCGTCCCGATGACCAGGGGGCGGACTCCGTGGGGGTCGCGGACGCCCATGACGCCCCTGGGGGTGGCGATCGTCAAACTAAAGGCTCCCTGGCACATCCCAAACGCACTGATCGCTGCTTCGAGCCAATCTTTGCCTTTGTCTACTTCGTAGCCGATCGCCACTGCGATCGCCTCTGAATCCGTCGTGCTCACAAACTCGCAGTTCCGAGACAGCAATTCTTCCCGCAATTCTTTAGTATTGACAAGATTCCCGTTATGTGCTAAAGCCAGACTTCCCAAACGAGTTTCGACAACCACAGGCTGAGCGTTGATCGCCCGCGACGAGCCGGTAGTAGAGTAGCGAGTGTGGCCTACGGCCAAGTTACCGGGCAAGTGACCTAAGTTGGATTCGTTGAAAACTTGGGAAACGAGTCCCATGTCTTTGTGCAGGTATACTTTGTCACCGTCAAAGGTGGCAATTCCTGCGGATTCCTGACCTCGGTGCTGCAAGGCATACAGACCAAAATAGGTCAACTTGGCGACATCTTCACCCGGTGCGTAGATACCGAAAACGCCGCAAGCTTCCTCGGGCTTGTCGGGTTTGCTAGAATGCTCGTCAGCCGCGAAGGAATGGTTGGGAATCATAGATGGGTGGGCTCCTAATGGGAACGGTGGGTTAGCGGGACTATTTCTGCGGGAAATTTTGTTTGCGATCGCGTCGCATAACTTAACAAGTCCTTAATATTGCCACGGATCGAACATTAATTTCAAGTGGTTTGGGATTCTGGCAGGGGCTGTAGGGCGTTTGATGGCATTGTAGTATCGATCGCCCATATTTCTGATAGTAGCTTTTATTCAGGGTGTGCGAGCGAAATCGCTTCTATACAAACTAAAGTCCCAGCAGAGGGGACTGAAGAGATAGAAGGAGTATTAAAGCAGGATTTGCTATAATAACATTTTCCGTAGTAAACATATTAAAAATGCCTGTTAAAGATGTCTTCCATATCATCATGGGAATCTGTGCGACCATATAAAGTCTTTACAACTACAATTACTGACCTAAAATATGGAAACTTTGCTGTTAACAGTCGTAATTCTTTTGCAGCTCGTCCTAATTTTTCTATTTCTACACCGCGAGTACCAGTTGTTGCCAGAAGGTTTTGGTGTTCGAGGACAATCTCAACTTTCAAAGGCAACAGCCCAGAAACAAAGTGCAAGTTCAAAAAATTTATGGGATAACCCACCGCCAGCATCAGAAGAACTGAAGTTGACTGTTGCTGAATTTAAGGATAACTATGACAGGAGTGAACCGTGGGATGGATATTTTGCATCCTAAAAAGTTTGCCTACTACAAAATCAATCGGCGGTTGAAACCGCAGCTATACAAACAAAGTCCGCCTGCGCGGACTGAAGAAATTCAACCCGCGCAGGCGCGTGAGTGTCAGTGTAGACGCGGTTTCAACCGCCGGGTCTAAAAATCACAAATTCAACCCGCGCAGGTGCGTGAGTGTCAGTGTAGACGCGGTTTCAACCGCCGGGTTTATGAGTTGCGATCAAACAGATCCAATCCGACGCTCGATCGCATTATAGAACCGATCGCCCATATCACCCATCCCCACCTCAATCAACCCCAAATTATCCGCACTCACCACCCGCAAAGGCGAATCAGCACCGCCAACTACGCCGATTTTCTGCCACATTTTCGGCAAATTTTCTTCCATATAAGCTTCCCAAATCCCTTGATTTTCCGGTGCGACTGAAACAATAATACAATTGCCCATTTCACCAAACAAAACTTCATCCCAGCGGCTAACATTTGCAGAATCGAAACTAAGATGAATATCTGCACCAAGTTTACCAGAAATACAGGATTCCGCGAGGGCGATCGCAATTCCACCTTCCGCAGCATCGTGGGCGGAACATACCCAACCGCTGCGAATTCCATCGCGACAAACTGATTGCACTTTTCTTTCCAATTCAAAATTGATAGTTGGCGGTTTCCCGGCGACAATCCCGTGAATTGCTGCTAAATATTCCGAACCTCCGAGAGTAGCAAAAGCCGGAATTTTGGGAGTTTCAGTTTTCAGTTCAGAATTAGCAGATTGAAAAAAGGTCAATTCATCTTGACTATTTTCACCAATTCCCAACACATAAATTAAATCGCCCTTCTTTTGCCAACCTTGGCCGCAAATCTTCGTCAAATCTGGAATCAATCCCACCATTCCAATTACCGGAGTCGGATAAATCGGTTGCGGATTGCCATCAGAATCGATGGTTTCATTGTACAGAGAAACATTCCCGCCAGTCACGGGTGTTTTCAACTCCCGACAAGCATCCGCAATCCCGCGACAAGCCGATGCTAACTGCCAATATCCGATCGGCTTTTCGGGACTGCCAAAATTTAGATTGTCGGTAACTGCGATCGGTTCCGCACCCACACAACTTAAGTTTCTGGCTGCTTCTGCTACGACGGCTTTTGCACCTTCATAAGGATCGAGATAAACGTAGCGGGAATTGCAATCAACCGTGGCTGCAACTCCGGGAATAACCCCCCCCGGCCCCCCCTTGCTAAGGGGGGAAGAAAGTTCGAGAGTTTCCCTTCCTTGTGCCTTCTTAAATAAGGGGATAACCTCTACTTTCCCCTGTAATCCCGAAGTTTGGGTGCGTTCTTCTCCCTCTTGTAGCGTCGCCTTAGTAAGGGCGGGTTCTCCCTCTTGAAGCCCCCCCTTACCAAGGGGGGGTTGGGGGGGTTTTTCTTGACACGGTTCCAGCGGCCGCAATCGAACAACCGCAGCATCAGCACCTCCTGGCAAAACAACTGTATTATTTTGCACTTGATGGTCGTATTGACGATAAACCCAGCGTTTGGAAGCGATGGTGGGAGTGTCTAAAAGTTTGAGCAAAATCTGATTCCAACTTTGCTGACTACCGCCGATTTCAATTCCTTCAACTGTACATTGCGGTAGCGAATCTGCCGTCCATTCCCAAGCTTTTCTAGCATATTCTGGCGCTTCTGTCAATAATTCGCGGTGATAAATTGGCGTATTATCTGCTAAAGCAGTTGCGGTAATTTCGGCAGCGATTTGGCCTTGAAAGAGAATGCGGACGATCGGCTCTTCAATCACTGTACCCGCGACTACGGCCTGCAATTCCCAGCGGTGGAAAATATCGATTAATTCCTGTTCCCGCCCTTTCTCTGCCACAAATAACATCCGTTCCTGGGATTCTGAAAGCAGGTATTCGTAGGGAATCATCCCGCTTTCGCGCACGGGAACTTTGTCTAGATCGAACTCAATTCCGACTCCACCTTTGGCGGCCATTTCTGATGTCGAACAGGTGATTCCGGCTGCACCCATGTCTTGGGCGGCGACGACTGCACCCGTTTTGAATGCTTCTAAGCAAGCTTCAATTAGGGATTTTTCTAGGAACGGATCTCCTACTTGTACCGCAGGGCGATCGTCCATTGATTTGTCTGTCAATTCGGCACTGGCAAAACTGGCGCCGCCCATGCCATCTCGCCCGGTAGTCGAACCGACGTAAAGCACGGGATTTCCAATTCCAGAAGCGCCGGATTTAACTATTTCTTGGGTTTCCATTAAACCCAAGGCCATCACATTAACTAGCGGGTTGCCGGAATAGGCGGGGTCAAAGTAAACTTCGCCGCCAACTGTGGGTACGCCGATGCAGTTTCCGTAATGGGAGATTCCCGATACTACTCCTTTGAATAATCTCTGAGTTTTGGCATCGTCTAGGTTTCCGAAGCGCAGGGAATTCAAAAGTGCGATCGGGCGTGCACCCATTGTGAAGATATCGCGCAGAATTCCGCCTACTCCAGTTGCGGCACCTTGAAAAGGTTCGACTGCTGACGGGTGATTGTGGGATTCAATTTTGAAGGCTAATTGCAATCCGTTTCCCAAGTCTATAACGCCGGCATTTTCTCCGGGGCCGACAAGAATGCGATCGCCCTCTGTGGGAAACTGTTTTAATAGTGGCCGCGAATTTTTGTAACAGCAGTGTTCGCTCCACATGACGCCGAACATTCCCAATTCTGCTTTGTTGGGATGGCGGTTGAGACGGCGCACAATGTCTTCGTATTCTTCGGGCTTAATGCCTTCGGAGGCAATTTCTTCAGGGGAAAATGGGGATTCGGAGATGACTGACATGGAAATTAGGGATAAACCACAGGATTTATTTTAAATGGCTTTGGTTTGTTAATGTAAAATTTGGTACTTTTGTCAATTTTTAGATATTTTTTGTGGGGTTGGGGCGGGTTTATTTAAATTGTCTATACTATAGCAATCCTAAATCATAATCAAGATTATGATACAATTATATGCAATACTTGATTATTACAAAAAAAATGAATAACTTACAACTGCCACAAAAAGACATGGAAAAAGAAATATCCCAATTAGAATCTTTCATTAAAAGCGATATCGATGCAAGAGAACTAAAACGAGCAATAGCTGTCAGGATGGCGCTTGAAGGTAAGCTGTACCATGAAATTAGCAAAATGCGCCGGTGTAAGTGAATTCTTTGTTGGTTATTGGAAAAAAATTTTTAAAACCCAAGGAGTCGAAGGAATAAAACTAGGATATAAAGGCTCGCCAGGGTATTTGACAGAGCGACAAATGGATGTAGTAGTCGAGTGGTTAAAGAATAAACAATATTGGAACTTAGAAGAGTTAGTGACTTATGTAGAACAACAGTTTGGTGTGAGCTATAAATCAAAACAGAGCTACTATGAACTTTTCGCTGCTGCCAATATTAGTTGGAAAAAGACTCAAAAAATTAATCCCAAATCCGATGACGAACTGGTAAAAAAAAAGCGGGAAGAAATTAACGAGATTTTATCGAAAAACAAGGCGGGCATAGAATCTGGGGAAATAATAGTATTGTTTTTAGATGAATGTCATCTACTTCATGGCGATCTGACAGGCTACGTTTGGGGTCGATCCGATAGGAGAATTGAAATTCCAATTACTAATGAAAGAGAGCGACAAACTTATTTTGGTGCTCTCAATTATCAAAGCCAACAATTTCACGTTCAAAGTCATCCATCTGGGGATGGAAAATCAACGGTCAAATTTATTAAATATTTACAATATAAATATAAAGGTCGGAGAATTATCTTAATTTGGGATGGAGCTAGTTATCATAAATATGGAGAGTTTAGAGATTTCTTATCAACAGTAAATAGTGACGAGGAACCTGAAAATTGGCCAATTACTTGTATTTTATTTGCTCCCAATGCTCCCCAACAGAAACCCGTTGAAGATATTTGGTTACAAGCTAAAAACTTTTTAAGAAAGTATTGGTATTTATGTAGGTCTTTTAAGATTATCAAATTTTTGTTTGAGTTCTTCACTAAGGAACATAAATTTGATTTTCCCAAAATTCATCAATATTGTACATAGAAAATCATTTAGGATCGCTATATGAGAAAGTTTTTGGCGAGTTCGCCCCTACGGGATGCGTGAGAATGCTACTCTTCGGTAAGTTAATCTAAAATCTAAATTCGCAAATCTAAAATCGAATGACTATATCTCGAAATCTCAATTTTGCTAACCAAAATTTACGCAATCGCTCTTTTAAAGGTCTAGATTTGTCAGGGGCGAATTTTAGCGGTTCCGACATCAGAGGCTGCAATTTCACTGGGGCGATTTTGAGGGGGGCAAATTTTCAGGGGGCCAGAATGGGACAAAGCCGCAGGGCGGGCACGGGGGCACCGCCCCTACTTGCTAGGGCTGGGGTGACTGCGGTAAGTGTGACTGTTGCTGGGGCTGTGATGGGGCTGATTGGGGGTGCGGATGTGGGTGCGGTGGCTGTGGTGGCTGTGGCTGCGACGGCGATTGCTGCAACTAGGGCTGAGGCGGGGATTGTGGCGGGGGCTGTGGCTGGGGCTGCTGCTGCGATCGGCGTTAGCGGTATTGTGACAGTTTTTGGGGGAGATGCGATTAGGGGAATTGTCTTAATTTTGGTTTCTGGGGTAATGCTTGGCTTAACTGCGATCGGGTTTTTTATAGCTGTTGAAGAGATACAAAAACTGTCGGTGACATCGTTTAGAAAGGCTGACGTAACTGATGCTATATTTGATGATACGGCAAGGCTCAATGCTGATTTTTCTGATGCGCGAGGCTGCTATTAGTAAATAAGCTATTAAAATCGATCCAAAATCAAAAATCGGATGACTAAGTTTCCCCACGATCAATTTGCAAAAGAATACTTGCAATAGTTATTATCGCCTCTCGAAAAAGTCGAAACCAGCAAAGATGTCACTGCTGAAGTTAGAGAAATTGATGTTTGGTTTCAACCGACTTCTTTTGAGGATGAATACATCCAAAGTTTGGGTTTGTTAGGTAAAATGGCTGCGACACCTGCGATAATTGAACCATTTCGCAATCCTGTGACTGCTGATGGAATTTTTAGCTGTGTGGTTAAGCTATTAAATAGTAAGGCTGAACTGGGACGGCTGGCTAATCGAGAAGACAGACGTTTGGATGAAAGACAATTACCCATGTTGTGGATTCTCACTCCGACTGCTTCGGAACTTTTATTAAACAGTTTGGGTTTTCGGACTCCCGAAGTGTCTGAAGGCTGGGAGAAGGGAGTTTATTTTTTAACGGAGGCTTGGAGAGTTGGCTTAATTGCTATTCACCAGCTACCGAAAACTCCTGAGACGATGTGGTTACGGATGCTGGGTAGGGGTCGAGTACAGCAAGGGGCGATCGCAGAATTAACTACATTTCCCATTGATGCTTCACTCCGAGCTAATGCGCTACAATTACTTTATAACTTGCAGGCAAATTTGCAAGCGAATACACCAACTAATCCCGCAGGGGATGATGAAGATCAGGAGTTAGTTATGGCGATCGCACCCCTTTTTCAACAACATTTACAAGAAGCAGAACAAAAAGGAAGAGAACAAGGACAACGGTTGATTATAGAGAGTTTCTTGCAGGTCAGATTTGGGGAGTTAGACCCCCTAAGTCTCACTTTTTTGCGCCCGGTATCGGCTTTGCCTACTGCCGAGTTTACGATGTTGTTAGTGCAATTGTCTACGCTGCCGATCGACTTGTGCGATCGCCAACCAGTCCTAAATTTGCTAGCGGCAAGTGTTTTGAACAACCGCTTCAGTAAATCAGGACAATCAGAACCAGAACTTCCAGTTACTCTCATCCCAAATTTGCTCGAATTATCCGCAGAAAACTTGTCATTACTACTTTCAGAATTGCCTCAATTATCCCTGGAAAATCTGATGGCTTGATTCCCAGAACGATCGACTTAAAAACTAATTATACACCCAGAACCTCGGCTTTTCAAACAAGTCGGGGTTCTGGTGTATAATAAGAGGCTGTGGTAATTTGTCATTTGCTGATGAAGCTGAGATCGTTCTTTTATTTCCTAATTGCCGGTGTCTTCGCACTGTTAGCGTTGAGTGCAGGCGGTTTTTACTGGCTGACAACTCAAACTCCCCTCAATTTGCTCAACGGCGGGCCCACAACTACTCCGGCTGCGGCTGTGTTTGTCTCGAAACAAGCACCTTTGTTAGCGTCAATGCTGGTAAATCCCGATCGCATCGAAGCATTGCGCCAAGTTTTTGCCACTCCCGAAGAAAGAAGCCGATCGCACGCTGAATTCGAGCAAATTAAAAAAAGCCTCCTCGCCAATACAAACCTCGATTACAGTCGAGATATCCAACCTTGGATCGGTGACGAAATTACCTTCGCCCTCACTTCACCAGATATATACCGCGACAGCAACAACGGCCAACAAACTGGGTTTTTGCTGGCCGTTTCCTCCCAAAATGCCGATCGCAGCCAAGAATTTCTCGATTCGTACTGGAAAAAAGAATCTCGTGCCGATAAAACAGTGCAGTCGGAACTATATAAAGGTGTGAAACTCAATTACAAACAAGTACCCGCACTCCCGAAAAACTCTGAATTCAGATCGCCGTTAAATCGGCTGGCGCTGCCAAATTCCAGTTTACCGCCAAGCTTCGCCACTGCATTAGTTAGCGGCAGTTTAGCTTCAGAAAATAACAGCAATTTTGTGTTATTTGCCAACAATCAAAAGGTGCTGCGAGATGCAATTGATAACGTAGAATCAGCCAACTTGAATCTCAACAACAGTCCTAACTATCAAAAAGCCTTGCAGCAGCTAACTAAAGGCAGAATAGCTTTGGGATTTATCAATCTCCCGCAGCCGGAAACCGAGAAAAATCCGCAACTTTCCCCCAATTCCCTAGCAGTTGCTGTCGGAGTAAACAGACGGGGATTAGTCGCTGAAACTGCTTTAGTGACCGATCGCCAACAAACAGCAATTCCCGCACTGTCCGAACCAGTCCAAGCCTTGCGGTACATCCCATCAGCCAGTCCTTTCGCCGTCGCCAGCACCGATTTAAGCAATTTTTGGACAGGATTGTCATCTGCGATTGCTACTAATGCAGAAGTGTCAAAATTAGCCGATCGCACGATCGCAGATATTCAGACAGCTTGGGGCATCAACTTACCGCAGGATATATTCAATTGGGTAAAAGGAGAATACGCTTTAGCAGTGCTTCCCGGTGCTTCAAACAGCAGCGATTGGATTTTTGCCGCCGAAACCTCTGCTGATTCCCAACAGGCGATCGCCCGCTTGGATGAAATTGCCCGCAGCAAAGAATACAGCATCGGCAGTTTCACCCTCAGAAACCAAAAGATTACCGCTTGGACGCAGTTGACAACAAGCCCGAATTACGGTTCAGAAAATAAGCGCAAAAGTGCGATCGAAACTGAAGCAAAAGGAGTCCGAGCCACAGTCGGTAAATACGAAATTTTTACCACGTCTGTAGAAGCAATGGACGAAGCGCTAAAAGCCGCTGAAACTGGTTCTTTAATAGCAAATCAAGACTTTCAAACTAGCATCGAACCCTTGCCAACATCTAACGATGGCTACTTTTATTTAGATTGGCCCTCAAGCAGAGGAATTTGGGAAAAACAAATCCCGCTGTTGAGGTTAATTGAACTTTCTGCAAGACCTCTTTTCGACCATTTGCGATCGCTCACAATTACTAGCACCGGAGAAACAGCAGGAATTCGCAAAGCCACCGTATTTATGCGGCTGAATTAGTCAGAACGAAGGAAGAGGGAAGAAGGAAGAGGGAAGAAGGAAGAGGGAAGAAGGAAGAACAAGATAACAATGCCCAATGCCCAATGCTCAATGCCCAATGCCCAATGCCCAATGCCCAATGCCCAATGCCCAATAACTAAGGACTAATCACAACTGGTGGATCTACCTTTTTCGGCTTGCCAAAATAAGCTTGAAACACCTCTTTGGCGATCGGCGCCGCAGCAACAGAACCAAAACCGCCGTTTTCCACAACCACGGCGATCGCAATTTCCGGCTTTTCCGCAGGCCCGAACGCCACATACAGCGAGTGATCCTCCTGTCCGATGACCTCCGAAGTCCCTGTTTTGCCCCCAGTCGGCGGAATCGAACCGTCATTCAATCCCCGTCCCGTACCCTCGGCAACCACCGCCACGAGTCCGTCCTTAACCATCTGAACCGTCGAAGGTTTCATCCCCGCAGGCACCGGTTTCGTCTCAGGTGTACCTGTCATCGAAGTTAGAAGATGAGGTTTGACTCGATTTCCGCCGTTGGCGATCGAACTCACCATCACCGCCGCCTCCAAAGGAGTCACTAACACCAACCCTTGACCGATCGACATCGTTACCGTATCACCCGCATACCAAGGTTCTTTATATATTTTCTCCTTCTCGGCCGGCGTCGGCATTTGACCGTAATCTCCCCCGCCTAGACCCAAAAGCTTCAAATCTGTATCCTTGCCAATTCCCAAGCGGTGTCCCCACTTAGCAATTTCCTCCGGCCCAACACTCATCCCGATTTGATAAAAAAACGTATTGCTGCTGAAGGCCAAAGCCTCCCGAAAGCCGATGTCGCCGTAACCGCCGCTGTGTTCGTTAAAATCAATTCCCCCCACAGTAATGTAAGACGAAGTGCTCAAAATTGAGTCCGGCGGAAACTTGCCCGATTCCATACCGGCGACGGAAGTCACAACTTTAAAAGTGCTACCGGGGGGATAACCTTGCAAAGCCCGATTTAAAAATGGATTTTCGGGATCTTGAAGAGTTTCCCACTCATCCTTAGTGATTTTTCGCGTAAACAGATTGGGGTCAAAAGTCGGGTGGCTGGCCAGAACTAATAACCCGCCAGTTTTGACATCCAGCGCCACTACCGCCCCCCGCCGATTCCCCAGGGCTGTTTCGGCTGCTTTTTGCATCTTCAAATCTATAGTTAGCTGCACGGACTCGCCCGCTTTGGGGGGTGTCTCTCCCATCAGCCGCAATTCTTGATTTTGGGCATTCACCTCGATCAGCCGATCGCCCCAAACTCCCGCAATTTTCTGGTTAGAGCTCGCTTCTATGCCCATCTGACCGACAACCATCCCCATCGGATATTCCGGATGATCTTTGAGGTCTGCTTCGGTAGCTTCGCCAATATATCCCAGAACGTGAGCAGCCAAACCGCCTTCGGGATAGTAGCGGTTGGCTTCTGGCCGCACTTCCACTCCCCGCATTTGTCCCACCTGTTCTGCTAGCGGTACAAACACCTCTGGCGGCATCGCTTGCTTGAGCCGCACCGGTCTGTAGGATAGAGGATCGACCTGTTTTAATTTTTGTAAAATTTCTTTTGCCGGGATTTTCAGCAGCGGACTCAATTTGTCTGCTGTTACTTTCCACTGTTCCGGTGTTTGTTCTTTCGGCCACAAATATACCGATCGAGCTAAATTGTTCGCAGCCAGCAGTTGGCCTTTGCGATCTACAATGTGTCCGCGATTCGCCGGCATTGGCACTAGGCGAACGCGATTGTTTTCGGCTCGTTCCCGGTTTTGCTTCCCTTGTACCAGTTGCAATTCGACCAGCCGACTAGCGTGCAGGCTCAGCAAACCCGTTGCTACCAGCATTAACACGATCGCCCGGTGTATCGGACGATCCTGTTTCTTAGGAGTTTCCCCCAGGGTTTTGTCTGAGGAGCGAAATCCAGATAGCGCAGAAATTTCTCGTTGCATCATTCTATAGGTAGATGTCAAATCTAGGATTTTAGATTCCCGATCGTCAATTGTGAAGTATACATCATTACACCAGAGGCGATCGGCCAAAATTGACCGTTGCCGTTCGCCTCAATATCGATAATTGGCTTTTGACCGATCGCTACTAACTCATGGTTGACTAATCGCCCAAGCACCAAGAAACAGCCAGCAAAATCAAAGTCAGGCTCAGCCAATTAGGGAGGTGGAGCCAGCCGGATAGACCCATCGGTAACAATACCAAAACCTGTGTCAATAGGGAAGCGAAGGTCAACAGCAAAGCCAGCATTATCAAATTGAACATCTCGACACCTGACATTTCCCAAAGTGAGCCGATCGCAATCAGCAGAACTCCCAGCCGCACTCCTAGAGCGCGATCCAGCAGGCGTTATCCTGATAATAATCAGGAACAGAAGCCAGAAGGTTTTGAACTAATTTAAAAAAAAATTGTTCTTCCTCCAGAAATCAGATTCTTGAGGTGGCGATCGGTAAATTCTGAGTTGTGATTTTAAGTTGTGACGGAGGATTATTGCCATGTTGTTCAATCCGCAAGCCAATTTCAAAAACGGTACGCTCTTGGTAGCGATCGCCGCGATCGCCGCCCTACCAGTTTTAGCAGAAAAAACAGTCAATTTCGGCACTTTAACTTTATCCCGAGGTTTTGACTCCCCAACAGCAGTTTTGAGAGGTTCCACAGGCGGATCGTACTCTCTATCTGCCATTGCCAATGCCGATCGCCACAAAAACAAATGTTTGGGTTTTGCCACTCCAACTCCCGACCACATCATAGTCTTGCAGCAAAACTTTTCAAAACTCACAATCCAAGTCAACAGCGGAGGAAAAGATACAACCTTACTCGTACAAGGCGGTAACACAGTGCGCTGCGGAGACGATGCAGGTCAGAATAAAGAGGCCGCCATTATTGATTCAGACTGGCAAGCAGGCTCTTACAGGATTTGGGTAGGTACTCTCGAACCCGGAGTTAAGTCTAACTATACGATCTCAGTACAAGAATGATCTAACGGGCGTTGCTGAATTTAGGTATGATTCACTCGCCATAGCAATCCCTGCAATTTAGTAGGGGCAATTCATGAATTGCCCGGGCAGTTCATGAATTGCCCCTACCCTAAATTTCGGAGGCCAATCATACTCCTTTCTCAGCAACGCCGAATAATCAAACGCAGCAGCGCTGTGGGACGGGCAAAATCAAATATCGTCCAATTCTCCCCAAATCTCCCAATCTCCCACTCGCGCAATCTCCCTCTCCCCCAAACGGACGATCGGCCGCTAACTTCCCCCGTCGAGTAAAATGTAAGATCGAAGTGCCGTGTTTAACCAAAATTGGTAACTCCGAAAGTGCTAAAGACTCTTAAAGCTGACTTCAGTATAATTTTCGACCGCGACCCTGCCGCTCGCAACTGGCTCGAAGTTTTGTTTTGTTACCCAGGTCTTCAAGCCCTAGTGCTGCACCGCCTCGCACACTGGCTTTACTTGCTGGGACTTCCCTTCATCCCCCGCTTGATTTCCCACATCGCTCGCTTTTTGACCGGAATTGAAATTCACCCAGGAGCAACGATCGGCAAAAGCGTCTTCATTGACCACGGAATGGGGGTTGTAATCGGCGAAACCGCGATAATCGGCGATTTTGCCCTAATTTACCAAGGTGTCACCCTTGGAGGCACAGGCAAGGAAAGTGGCAAACGTCACCCTACCGTCGGCGAAAATGTAGTTGTCGGTGCCGGTGCCAAGGTACTCGGCAATCTGCTAATTGGCAACAACGTCCGCATCGGCGCCGGTTCCGTCGTCCTCCGCGACGTACCATCTGACTGTACCGTTGTAGGGATTCCCGGCCGCATCGTTTATCGATCGGGAGTACGAGTAAATCCCCTAGAACACGGCAGTTTGCCGGATTCCGAAGCTGTGGTCATTCGCTCTTTAGTCGATCGTATCGAATCCCTCGAACAGCAAATCAAAAGTTTGCAAACTCAACAGCCTATATCCTTGACTTCCGATCCTAATTCTCACAATTTCTACTTAGTATCAGAAGCTTTAAACCCAACCAGCAATGTAGCCTTAGTTGAAAATAATCAATTAACTGTTGCTGACAGTTATCATTTCAAAGATAAAGCAATTCAAGAATTTTTTGACGGCAGCGGCATCTAAAAATTGGAAATTGGGCATTGGCATTGGGCATTGGGCATTGGGAATTGGAAGCAACAAATAACCAATAACCAATAACAAATAACCAATAACATTCTGTCAAGGATTCACCTCGCGCACAAACCAATTTCCCTCCCCGTCGCGTCCATAAAGCGATCGGTTCTGCGGTTCCCCCCGCAACTCCAGCAAATCCACCGTTTCCGGTTCCAACAACAGCAAGCAAAAATTAGCCAAAGGCTCGATCGCATCTGGGGAAGCAGAATCAAAAGCACCAGCCTCCGCTTTGTCTTCCCCCGGATGCGGCCAAGCAAACTGATTTCTAGCCGCCTCAGAAAGCTCCTGCCAAGCCCTGCGGCGCGACAAGCACAACTCTGGATCTGAATATTCTGCCACTACCAAAACCAACTTTCCCGCAATCCGAAATTGTTCGCGAGTTTTGGGGAAATACCAGCAAATTTCACCCCAAGGATAGAGATCGATCTCCTCCGCCTTTTGACTGCGAATATCTGTAATAAACTTTAAGTGGTTGGTATTTTCCAAAAAACCTCTAAACACCACAGTACGGTTTGCCGGACGCCCGTCAGCCCGGACAGTTGCCAATTGTAAGTACCTAGAAACAGGAAGACTGCGGTTGCGGTGGAGAGTACCAGCAAGATGCGATCGCCAAAGTGCTAAAGTCATAAAACAAGAAGGAAGAAGGAAGAAGGAAGAAGGAAGAAGGAAGAAGGAAGAAGGAAGAAACAGTTATCCGTGAATTCGCAGTCATGCTATTGATAATTTTATGTCAAATTCACTCTCAAAACACAAAACTATCGAAACTCCCCACAGCGGCTACCACTGGGACGGCAGTTCCCGGCGCTTTTTTGAAGGCTGGTACTACCGAATAACATTACCTATTCACGGACAATCCTTTGCCTTCATGTATTCCATCGAAGACCCCAGAGGCGGTCAAGCTTACAGCGGCGGTACAGCTCAAATCCTCGGCCCGCAAGATCGCTATTTGTGCCGCACCTTCCCCGATGTAAATAAATTTTGGGCGCACCGAGAAAATCTGGGTTTCGGACACTGGGGCAGAACCGATTTACAAATTAAACCCGGATATTTAGCACCGCAAGTATTTGACAGCCATGTCGAAGAAGGCTATCAAGCTACTGCTAATTTACATCAAGGTTATCTGCACGATCCAGGAAGCAGCAGTCACTGTTTTTGGCAATATGAAATCACACCTATTTACGGCTGGGGAAACTCTGCGGAACTCCAGAAATCCACGGCGGGAATGCTCTCTTTCCTCCCCGTATTTGAGCCTGGATGGCAAATTTTAATGGCTCGCGGTTTAGCCACCGGCTGGATTGATTGGAACGGCGAACGCTATGAATTTAAAGATGCTCCCGCTTACAGCGAAAAAAACTGGGGCGGTGCTTTTCCGCAGAAGTGGTTTTGGATTAACTGCAATTGTTTTCAAGGTGAAAGCGATTTAGCCTTAACTGCTGGCGGCGGCAAGCGGGGCGTGCTGTGGTGGATGGAATCGGTGGCAATGATCGGCATCCATTACCGAGGCAAATTTTACGAATTTGTGCCTTGGAATTCGCAAGTTAGCTGGAATATTGAACCTTGGGGAAGCTGGAAAATGCAGGCGAGAAACAGCCAGTTTGAAGTTGAGTTGATTGGGACTGCCAACAATCCTGGTACTTATGTCCGAACTCCTACAGAAAAAGGCATGGCTTTTTGCTGCCGGGATACGACGCACGGCAATTTACGGCTGCAACTGCGAGAGTTGTTGGGGGGAAATGTTGAAAAAAATGGCAAGCAGCGTTCTAGAATTATTTTAGAGGCTGAAAGTTCTTTATCGGGTTTGGAAGTTGGGGGCGGGCCTTGGGATGAAGTTTGGCGATCGAATTAAGTACCGTCAGGATAGAGGAGACGGCAGTGCCGTTTCCCTACCCAAAATAAGATTGTAGGGACACGGCACTGCCGTCTCCTGATTTCGGTAATATTAATAATTCCAATGCTACCAAATTTGATATCAGTTAACAGCAGTCATAAGACTTTGAGATTAAGTAGCGACAAACGATCGAACTTTCGGACATTACACGCACTTTTTAAGTAGACTCTAGCGGAGCCATTGTCAGTCCAGCACGGCTCAATTGCGTATGATAAAGTTCTGCTTGCTCTTGCGGCCCAACCCAGACGGTGGCTTGGCCTTCATTGTGGATTTGGTGGGCGAGTTCCCAAGCTTGATCGCCCGTCATCCCTGGAATGTATTTTGTCAAACATTCCACAACGTGCTGAAACGTATTGAAATCGTCGTTGAGGACTATTACCCGATAGTTGGGATAAGGCTTGCGGGTAACTTGACTCGATCGAACGGGTGCTATGGTTGGTGAAGAGGTCATCGCGCGAACAGCCACTGAAATTACAAAGTTTGTGAAAGAGTTACCTACCGCAGCATAACACAATTTTAGAATTCTTTAACTATTGCTTCGTTGTAGTTCGATCGACTCCGCCATCCCTGAATCAGGACTAAAGTCCTCACTGCGAACCTATGAAGTTTGCAGTGAGAACTTTAGCCCTCAAATCAACAATCACTAAAGCCCGATGCTACTCACGCCGCAGCCAAATTGGCGGCTGCGAAATCCCAGTTAGCCAAATTATCTAAGAAGTTAGCAATGTAGTCGGGACGGCGGTTTTGGAAATCCAAATAATAAGCGTGTTCCCACACATCCAAAGTCAGCAACGGAGTTTGGCCGTGTGCTAAGGGTGTGTCGGCGTTAGCAGTTTTGGTAACTTTCAAAGTACCGTTTTCCAAAACCAGCCAAGCCCAGCCGCTGCCGAACTGAGTTGTCGCAGCAGTCTTGAATTCTTCTTTGAATTTGTCGAAGCTGCCGAAGTCGGCGTTGATTTTTTCAGCTAAAGCTCCAGTTGGAGCGCCGCCGCCGCCTTGTTTAAGGGAATTCCAAAAGAAATTGTGGTTCCAAACTTGACCTGCATTGTTGAAAATGCCTGCTTTGGATGAATCCTTGGAAGATGCGATCACAATTTCTTCGAGAGATTTGCTGGCGAGTTCGGTGCCTTCAATCAGTTTGTTGAGATTGGTCACGTAAGCAGCATGGTGCTTGTCGTGGTGAAACGAAAACGTGTTGGCCGACATATGACCTGACTCTAGGGCGTCAGCGGCGAAGGGTAATGGTGCAAGTGTAAATGCCATTGTGTTCAATCCTCTCTCTTGGTGGCTTGTGGTTTTTGGGTTGACTTTCCGGCTTTTGTATGATAGGAGCCCTTAGTCGCTAGCTTGAGTCGATCGAGCTATTGTAAATAATTATTTACAATTTTCATATTTTATAACAATTACAGCCTTTGTGAATTTTGACTTCTGGCAAAACTTTTAATCGCTAGCTTTAGATACCATAACTATTGCCAAAATGTCAACCCACCTGCGAGGCAGATAAAAGTTCAAGTAAAAAATTCAACTGAGGGAAGTTTTATAATGGTTATAACTAAATTAAACCAGTCTTTTGTCAAAGATCGGCTCAACTTAAATTAAGCTGTTACAAAGTCAAATAAATTGCAGGAGCTGTCAATGGAAAAGCGTTCAAACAACTCGTCCGGCCACCCCCCGCAATGGTTGAACCTAAAACTAATCGTCAGCGCCCTAGAAACAGTCCAAGACTTAATTGTAATTTCCCTGTGTATTGGTTTGTTCTGTTTCATGGTGCTCGAACTGCGAGAAATGTTCTTCTCGCTGCTGCCTCCTTTAAATTTCCAGGAAGTCACCGCCGATATTTTATTTTTATTAGTTCTAGTCGAATTATTTCGCTTGTTAATTATTTACTTACAAGAGCAGCGCGTTTCGATCGGCGTAGCTGTGGAAGTTTGTATTGTATCAGTTTTGCGAGAAGTTATCGTGCGGGGAGTGCTGGAAACTCCTTGGGTTCAAATATTATCAACCGGTGGATTTTTGTTGGTTCTGGGAGTATTGTTAGTAATCCGAGTTTGGCTGCCGCCAACCTTCGAGGGAATTGACCCGGAACGCCGCATGGCTGGCAGAAAGAGAAATCTTTCAGATTCTGAATCTTCTGCCGATTCTGTTGCAGTTAATAGCAATTTTAATTCTCATTGAGATAGAACTTATATCAATTCCGGCTGCGCCGGAAGGATATAGAGGAGGCGTTGCTGAATTTAGGTATGATTCACTCGCTATAGCAATCCTTGAAACTCGCTTAGTAGGGGCAATTCATGAATTGCCCCTACTAAATTTCGGAGTCAAATCATACTCCTAGTCAGCAACGCCATAGAGGACACGGCAGTGCCGTTTCCATACCGTGATTAAGCTGCTCCGCATTTAAATTTTATGTCAAAAAACAATAAAACTCTTGTGGGTCGCCGTCCTACTTAATTGTAGGGACACGGCAGTGCCGTGTCCTGATTTCGGGTAATATTAATTCCGATGCTACTAGAATTGATATTGCGCAAAAAGTTCTTTGACGCCATAGTAATCAGATGTGCGCAGTGCGCACCCTACAAGTAGATTTTGTGTGCATTCAACAATGCGAAACTTCGGATTAGCCGTTAGCCTGCAATTCCTCCAAGCGGGCAAAGACTTCTTTCGAGTGAACCGAGGGATTCACCTTCACAAAAGTTTCCCGCAAAACGCCTTCAGGGTCAATAATAAAACTGTGCCGCGCCGAGATAAAACTCATCCAAGAACCGTAAGCTTTACTGACTGCGCCGTCGGTATCAGCTAACAGCGGAAATTTTAAACCTTCCGAATCGCAAAATTCGGCATGGGAGTTGACATCATCAGCGCTAATCCCGATAATTTGAGTATTCTTTGCCGAGTATTTCGCCAAGTCTTGCTGGAATCGACGCGCTTCGATCGTACAACCCGACGTAAAATCTTTAGGATAGAAATAGACTACCAGCCATTTACCGCGAAAATCGGACAGCGATACTTGTCCGTCACCGCTATTTGTCGGCAAGCTAAAATCCGGTGCAGCTTGATTCACCGCTGGAAGCGTGCCGCCTAGGGCAAAGGCAGGAGGAGCAAAATTAAAAGTCAGAAAGGCTAGACAAATTGCCAATAAAGTGGTAAACAACTTCCGGCGCGAAATCATAAATTTACAAGTAGAACTGTACATAACACAAGTTTACAGTTTTCTGATTGAATGGGTAGGGGCAATTCGCGGATTGCTTCTGAAACTCAAACATAACTTACTCAAATAGCAATTTACTTATGGCCGTTGCACTCCCGTTACCAGGCAAAGTTACAGTAGTACAAGTAATTAACGGTCAACCCGTTACGATCGAAGTTGACGGCACTAATGCCCCGATTACGGCTGGCAATTTTGTTGACTTAGTTGAACGCGGCACTTACGACGGGGTGATGTTTCACCGAGTTGTGCGCCAGCCCGATCCTTTTGTGGTGCAAGGAGGCGATCCGCGCAGCAAAGATACTACAATTCCAGCAGGTCAATTGGGAACGGGTAATTTTATTGACCCTGATACCAATCAGGCGCGTTTTATTCCTTTGGAAATCAAGCCGCAAGGGGCAGCGCAACCTGTTTACAACCAAGTTGTCACCCAGACGCCGCAGTTGCGGCACACTCGCGGGGCTGTGGCAATGGCTCGTTCTAATGCTTTGAATTCGGCGTCTTCGCAGTTCTATTTTGCTTTGGATGCTTTGCCGTTTTTGGATGGTAATTATGCTGTTTTTGGCAACGTTACTCAAGGTTTTGAAACGGTGAATGCCGTGCAACAGGGCGATCGCATTTCGAGTGCAAGAGTCGTTGGCGGAATTGTTCCCGGTCGGGTTTCCAGCGTCATTAGCGATGTTAATTTGCTCAATGATTTCATTAATACTACCAATCTCGTAAATCTACCTTTGCGATCGCTCAGATTGCAAAATAGTCCCAACAACTATCAAGTCACTTCCCAAGATTCTCAACAAAATCCCAGCGGTGTACTGGGAGGTTCAGTAAACGATCGCATCATCGGTTCACCAACTAATGATGCAATTAGCGGCAGCCAAGGCAATGATACCATCAGTGGCGAAGCGGGCGATGATTTTCTTAGAGGCGGCAAAGGAAACGATTTAATTAACGGTGGTGTTGGCAACGATATTATCAACGGAAATCTCGGCGACGATGTTCTCAATGGCGATGCTGGTAACGACTTTTTGCGAGGCGGCAGAGGGAATGACGCTTTAATCGGCGGCGATGGCAATGATTTTTTGGTTAACGATTTTGGCGATGACACTCTCACTGGCGGTAATGGTGCAGATACTTTTGTTCTACAAACCACGGACGTAACTACGCTTTTGTTAACTAATGACACCGATATCATACTTGATTTTAAACCGGGCGAGGGCGATCGCATTGGCATTGCTACCAGCAATTTATCAAATATCAGATTCAGTCAATCTGGAAGCAACACTGTCATTCAATTGATAGGTGGAACGGTTGTGGTTCAAAATGTCGCCCCCGCAGTAGTTCAAAGTGCTGCTTTTGCAATTACCGCTCCTAATTTTTCCCTATCTGGTGGCTTGCCACCCGGAGATCCCGCCTTCAGAATTGGCTAATTTCAAGTGTATATGTAGGGTGCGCAGTGCGCACCTTACAAATTCCCAATTCCCAATTCCCAATTCCCCAATTAAACTAATACCACAGCTTTCTAATTTTAGAAACCGCATCTTGATAATAATCCATTCTCCCCTGCTGCTTAAAAATCCCTGCCGCCTTCTGAAAATCCTCAAATGCTCCCTGAACTTCTCTCAATTTATATCTAGTCACTCCTCGGTTAAAATAAGCTTTAGCAAAATCGCGATCGAGGCGAATTGCTGATTCAAAATCAGCTAATGCTGCGAGGGAATTTTCCATTTGCAGGCGGATAGCGCCTCGGTTAAAGTAAGCTTGAGCTAAATTGGGGTTGAGGAGCAGTGCCGAGTTGTAATCGGCGATCGCCGCAGTATAATCTTTTAGACGAGTCAGCATAAACCCGCGATTGCTGTAATACTTGGCTCGGTAAGGATTGAGTTCGATCGCTGTAGTTAAATCTTCGATCGCAGATTGTTTGTAGCCTAATTTGTAGCGGGCCACACCGCGATCGTTGTAAGCTGGCGCGAACTTCGGATTAATATTAATTGCGGCAGTGAACTTGTTAATCGCACCGTGCAAGTCTTGTTGTTCTAGATTTTTTAAACCCTGAGTGTAAACTTTTCTGGTGCTAACCTTTAAATTTGCCTCTTGTCGGGATTCAGCTTGTTCGTCCGAAAATACTTTCCCTGCAATATTACAGAATCCCAAAGATTCGATCGAATTGAAAATAGTTGTGACAACTAATTGACTCGGGAGAAGGGGGATAGTAGGCATGGGAGAGCTGGTGTTTAACTGTATGCTCTCATTTTGCTCAATACTTGAGGTACTGACAGTGATATCCGTACTCCCAAGAAGGTGATAAGTTGGATGAGATTTGGTGATGCTGGGGATTAACTCGCGTGATGAGAGTTGGGCAAAGGGGGTGATGCCCGTCACAAGGAGAGCAAAATTGCGCCTGCAACCCGCTAAATCTCGCAGTTTCAGGCGAACCGGGCGGTTTCTGACAGCCGGTACAGAGAAGTTTTTGTCGGGATTGTTTGGAGGTGGGCTGCTGCGGGATCGATCGCCCCTGCGCGCTGCAAGTATTGCTTTGTAGCGATATTCCTTTCTCAAATGCCGATCGCCAACACGGGCGGCCATCTCAAACCCGGTTTTTACTCACGCCTGAAAATTGGGTCTGAAGCCTCCCCGTTTAGAGGGAAATCAAACAAAATGATTCATTGCTTCAATCCTCTTATATCGACGGCTATGGGTAGCTGTTAACTGTCAACTGTCAACTGTCAACTGTCAACTGATGAAGCCCAGAGCACCATTCTCGCTTAACAGGCTTTCCGGCCTGTTCCACAAATTACTAATATTTTTGAGTAATCTTGCGGAGGAAAGTTGCAGGTTATTTGCTATGCTTTGATTAGACATCAAGAATTTATAGCGCAAATTAGTCTCAATGAAAAGAGTTCTGAGGTTGAAAACTTTCTTCGCTGCACTATTGGCGATCGTCCTGTTCACTCTCTACTTAACTCCTCCTGTGATTGCCGCGAATGCGGAGGATGTGAATCAGCTATTAAAAGATAATTGGTGCGTCAGTTTTTTGTGGAAGCCGTGCGATTTGACGGGTGTCAATTTGCGGGGAGCTAATCTCCAAAAAGCCAATTTGAGCGGTGCCAATTTATCCGGCGCTAATTTATCCGGCGCTAATTTAAAAGATGCCGATCTTTCTGATGCCGATCTCAGTGGTGCTAATTTAGCAAATGCCGATGTTTTGGGAACGGATCTCAGTCGAGCAAATTTGACAGAAGCTAATTTCAACCGTACGAAATTGTGGGATGCTAATCTGACTTTGGCAAATCTGACTCGCGCCAATCTACAAGATGCTAATTTGTTAGATTCTCGACTTTGGGGAAGCAATCTCACCCAAGCTAATTTAACCGATGCGACGCTGCACGGTGCTGACTTGCAATATGCTAATTTGGCAGACACTAATTTGACAGGTGCTGACTTGCACAGCTTCTTTTCCCGAGGTTCCAAACAAGTCACAAATCTGAGCAATGCTAATTTAGAAGGCGCTATTTTAACAGGCGCAAATCTCCGAGGTGCGGTGCTGGCTGGCGCAATCATGCCCGACGGTTCAATCAATGAAGAAATTGGCTTGAATTTAAAGTAAAGTCGGTCTGAATAATTTAAATAACCAGCAATTACAGACTTTCCGGCTTGTTCCGCGAGCGATAATTTTTTTGGTGAATAATCTTAAATTTTCGCTGCAAACAGCTTTCTGAGGAGAGTGTCAAGATATTTTAAATCAGGGTGCGATTCCCTTCGGGATAGCTTCGCACGCGCGTCCTTTCAACTCCCAACCAATCAATTTTGCTAAAATCTATTTCAAATCTCCAACCGAACCAGCCCGCATCTGTTACAATTTGAAATAGACCCCGAACCGCAACCAGCCTAGAGATACCAGCCTCCGACTCCAGTCGCCAAGAGCAAAAAGATTAGAGGTTTAGTTTCAACTCCCAGATTCATCTGTAGAGTCAATTCTTTAATCTCAACTCGACTGTGGAGTCAATTCTAAAATCTAAAATCTAAAATCTAAAATCGACTGATGGAAACCCTACAAACCCAACTTTACCAACTCGCACAATTTGCTAACAATTTAGTCAACACTCAACTAACACACCTGAGTTTTGTCAGCGTTGGAGTCATCTTTTTGGCAGGGTTGCTAACGAGCTTAACGCCCTGTATGCTTTCAATGTTGCCGATTACGATCGGCTACATCGGTGGATACGAAGCAAAAAGCCGCCTCCAAGCTGCGGCGCAGTCGGCGTGGTTTTCCCTGGGATTGGCGACAACTCTCGCCGGTTTAGGCATTGTAGCATCATTTGCCGGACAAGTTTACGGCAAAATTGGAGTGGGTTTGCCGATCGTTGTCAGCATTATCGCTATTTTAATGGGGCTGAATTTACTCGAAGCTTTACCCTTGCAAATGCCGTCTTTCGACGCTGTTGGCTGGGTTCCCAAAAATTTGCCGGCCGGCGTGCGATCGTACTTATTGGGATTAACTTTTGGTTTAGTAGCTTCTCCATGCAGTACGCCAGTTTTAGCTACGCTCTTAGCTTGGGTTTCAAAAACGGGAGATACAGTTTTAGGTGGTGTGTTGCTGCTGTTTTACGCTGCTGGCTACGTCGCTCCGCTGATTGTAGCAGGTACTTTTACCGCGAGCATTAAAAAGTTGTTAGAATTACGCAAGTGGTCGAGTTGGATTACGCCAGTCAGCGGTGTTTTGCTAGTAGGATTTGGCGTTTTTTCGCTGATTTCCCGCATACTTCCAGCTTAATTAAAATCGCCATGATTCGGTGGGATGAATTGGCGGTATCAATCGGCGGTTGAAACCGCTCCTTGTCAAACAAAGTCCGCCGACGCGGACTAAGAAATAAGGGGAAAATTTAAGCAGGATTTGATATTATATGTTACTCACAAATAACCAGTAACCAGTAACCAATAACCAATAACTCATGACATCAGAATCAAACTGGACTAATGCTCCTCAAAGGTTTTTTAAGCGAGAAATCTTGCCTGTGCTCGCAGATTTGCGACTGGCAATTATCTTGCTGCTGGCGATCGCACTTTTCAGCATTTCCGGCACCGTCGTCGAACAAGGTCAATCCGTAGAGTTTTATCAGTCCAACTATCCAGAACACCCGGCTCTTTTTGGCTTCTTAACTTGGAAAGTTTTACTAATTGCAGGAATTGACCATGTTTACCGCACATGGTGGTTTTTGTCAATCCTGATTTTGTTCGGCAGCAGCTTGACAGCTTGTACATTTACCCGACAGTTTCCGGCCTTAAAATTGGCCCGCCGCTGGAAATTTTATGAAGAACCGAAGCAGTTTGAAAAATTAGCTCTCAGTGCAGAATTAGAAAGAGTTGATTTAACTTCGTTAGAACAACTTTTGCAGCAAAAAAACTACCGCATATTTCGAGAAGGCGAAAAAGTTTATGCTCGCAAAGGCATAATTGGCAAAGTTGGCCCGATTATTGTTCACGCCAGTATGCTAATTATTTTAGCTGGGTCGGTGTTGGGATCGATGACGGGATTTATGGCTCAAGAAATGGTTCCTAGCGGTGAAACGTTTCGGGTGCAGAATATCACGGATGCGGGGCCTTGGGCCGTGCCGCAAATACCGAAGGATTGGTCGATGCGTGTTAATCGGTTCTGGATTGATTATAGTCCAGAGGGCGGGATAGACCAATTTTACTCTGACTTGTCAGTTTTGGACAAAACAGGCCAAGAGGTCGATCGTAAAACCATTCACGTTAACGAACCATTCAGATACCGGGGAGTCACATTTTATCAAGCAGATTGGGCTCTTGCCGCCGTGCGAGTTCGCCTCAACAAAAGCCCGGTTTTGCAACTACCAATGGCTCAGTTAGATACCCAAGGTAAAGGCAGAATTTGGGGTGCTTGGATTCCGACTAAACCAGATTTGAGCGCGGGAGTTTCTCTGCTAGCAAAAGACTTACAAGGAACGATGTTAGTCTACGGTACGGATGGCAAATTGTTAACTACAGTTCGCGCGGGCACGGCGGTGGAAGTTAACGGAGTGATGCTATCAATTGACGAAGTTGTTGGCAGCACTGGCTTGCAAATTAAAGCCGATCCGGGAATTCCCCTCGTGTATACTGGCTTTGGGTTGCTGATGCTCAGCGTCATGATGAGCTATTTGTCTCACTCGCAGATTTGGGCTTTGGAAACAAACGGCAAACTCTACGTCGGCGGGCGCACTAATCGCGCTCAGGTGACTTTTGAGAGAGAAGTTGTGGAGATTTTGGACAAGTTGGCAGAATCGAAAATAGGGGAAGATAAAAGTGCGATTCCTGAGACTGCTCTAGCTAATTAAAACTAACCGTAGGGTGCGCATTGCGCACATCAAAACTAACCGTAGGGTGCGCATTGCGCACCTTACACTAGATCGAAACAAGATAAAGAAAAGGTTTAATATCAATTTCGGTTGTACCGGAATTATAGAGGAGACGGCAGTGCCGTGTCCCTACAATGTTATTTTGGGTAGGGACACGACACTGCCGTCTCCTAATTTCGGCTACTAATAATTCCGATGCAACCGAAAACGATATAAATAGTCCCGACTACTCTAGCTAATCAAAACTAACCGTAGGGTGCGCAGTGCGCACCTTACACGAATTGATAAATATGAAAAAGATTAGATATAGCCAAGATGTAGATGCGATGCTGATCGAAATTTCTGATAGCCCGATCGCATTTGCCGAAGATGAAGGGAACATGATTCTGCACTATTCTAGCAGCGGAGAACTGGTCTTGATTGAAATATTAGATGTCAAACAATTTATGTCATTAGAATCTCTCTCGGATGAGATACCTACCCGCTAAAGCAGTTCCAGCGGGCAGACACTCACAGGGACTGCACCTACTTCTCGTGTCGCACCTCAATCACCGTGTGTACGTTCCCCCGTGGCAAAAAATCGCCCTTAATCGTTGCTTCCAGCGGCGAACAAGCTGCCACAAAATCGTCTAAAATTTGATTGATCGATTCTTCGTGAGAAATGTAGCGATCGCGATAACTGTTAATATACAGTTTCAGCGCCTTCAGTTCCACCACCCGCTCGTCGGGGACGTAAGTAACGTGAATCGTCGCAAAATCGGGATAGCCAGAGAACGGACACTTGCAAGTAAACTCCGGTAAAGTAATGTTAACGAAGTAGCGCCGCCCGACTCGCGGATTCGGGAAAGTAATTAACTCTCCTGCCAAAATCTCGCGTTCGCCGTATTTCATTTCCTCGGTAGTTGACTTTTGCGACATACTTTGTTCTGTTGGATGGTTGTTCATTGCGATCGCAGACAAACTGATAACATTTAATGAAACTAACTATTAATATCTGTTACAAATATAGCAACCTTCTGGACTATTAGGAAGTTTTTGATTGCAGAAACCATTCTGGGGAGTTGCATTTGGGTTCTTCCTTCTTCGTTCTTCCTTCTTCGTTCTTCCTTCTTCCTTCTTCCTTCGGCTATATCTTGACGAATTGTGTTGCGATCGATCTAATTATAAATACTCTCAGGCTAAACTTAAAAAAGTTCACCCTCGCCATCTACAATTATGCAAAATACTACCTTATCTGACAATACATCCCCTGAAAACTCAAATAGTTACGCTCCATCGGTACCGATTTCCCTTTATCGAGAAGTCACGGCCGAATTGCAAGCCGCCCAAGCAATGCTCGACTCGCTCAAAACCCACAACCAGCAATTAGTCCAACAAAATCAACAACTGCGGCGAGAAGTAGAAACCGTAGTTCAAGTATCCCAACAGTTGCAGCAAGTAGTCAACTCGGCTCAGAGCGTCACCCAGACAGGGATACCTCAAATGCCCTCTGTCAAATTCAATTTCAGCAGCGTTGAACCTCCCGCCCCAGCACCTGCAACCTCGCGGATTAACTCTAACGTACCTCAACCGCCTCAGACAGTGGCTTTCCCCTTCCCCCTACCGGAACCGGAGCCCGCAGCAGTTTCGATACCTGAGCCGCTTCCAGAAAAATTATTTGCTACTGTGTCGGAAACTCCTTATCGCATTCGCTCTCAACCGAAAAAAGCCTCTGACTTAAGCGGATTGTGGTTGGCTACCGCGATTTTTCTGATTGTGATTGCCGCCTTCGGCGCTGGTTATTTAGTTGTTCGCCCTTTGTTGAAGGGAAAGTAAATTTCAACAAGAATCCCACGACTCGAGCCGTGGGATTTCAACCAAAACCTAGCATAAAATGTTCAAAGTTACGCTGATAAAGCTATTAAACTCTGATGGCACTCGTTTCTAACGCACGAGGCGCATACTGCTCTTCGCAAGCAGATTCTAGGATGCCCACCCCGGGCTCGAAACCGCGCGTAAACTCAGTGAGTTTTATCTGTTTAGCTTCTAGAGCTGTCTGTAGCACCTTCATGGCCTTGTGAGGGTCGCCGGCTCCGCAGAAAAATAAATCTGCGGCAAAATAACCGTGTTCAGGCCAAGTATGGATTGCTATATGAGACTCTGCCAAAGTAGCAGTAGCCGTCACTCCGTGAGGACTAAACTGGTGTACGCACAAATCGATGAGAGTAGCTCCTCCGGCTTCGATCGCATCGAGGATAGCGCGGCGGATACGTTCAGGATCGTTGAGCAGGTCTCCAGGAGACTGCCAAGCATCAGCGACCAGATGGGTTCCCAATTGTTTCATTCTGCGGGGTTTTACCTTTTAACTAATTAAGTCTCAAACCTTTTCAGAGTAGCACGAGGTTAAATATTTTGCAAGTAGGTTTCCCAAATTAAAGATGAAGATTAGTTAAAGGCTTTGTCGATCGCGCTTCTTCAGATCCCTCAAACACGAACTCTCGGGTTGCGGGGCACAGAAGCCCATAGGATCTGAGAAACCGGGTTTTTGGGACAATACTGCGTTACAGACGATAGATCGAGTAAAAACCCGGTTTCTTGGTCGGAGTACATAAATCGAGATTGATTTAGGTAAAAGGTCGATCGACCTTTGGTATTTTTAGGGAAGAGGCTCTACCTCGCTTCCAAAAACCGGATACAGAGTCTGGAAGCAAGGATGTTCGTGCTACAGAGGCTGTTATTCCCAAATTTGAATCTCTACAAACTTCTGAAATAGCGGTACTTGAAAACGATAACCTGCTTCAGTCACCTCCAGCACTTCTTTATCCACAAGTCTCTGCCATGAACGAGTTTCTGCTACCGATACAACAGGTTCATCGATTAATTTATGCAAAAACTCTCGTTCTGATTCCGTGAATTCTTGATAGCGTTCTCGAAATACAGCCCCGCCTCTTTCCAAACTTTTGAGAATCACAGCCTGCACGTCCTCTGCTGTTAATTGCGTTTGTTTTTCCCGATTCAAGCTGATATCTTCTCTGTTGATTGCATTCAGGCGATCGACAAGTACGCAACACATCAATTGTACATAATAAGGCTGACACCGCGTTAAGTAAATAATTGCATCGATCGCACATTTTGTATAAATCTCAGGAAAATTAGCAACAGGATTCCGAATTAAATCCCGCGCCTCTGATTCCTGCAAATACGTCATCCGTAAAGATTGGGTATTAATCAAATAATCGCTCCAATACGGATTTAGTTCATCCAAAGTATGGGAACCGCTGAACAGCAAAATCCAGTTATCGCGGTGCTGTACAATGTAGCGCAAAAAGTTCAGGGGCGATCGGCTTTGAGTCTCTTTGACTACTTCTTCCAATCGCTCAAACTCATCCAAACATAACAAAAATCGCTTTCCCGGTGCAACTTTTTCAATCTGCAAAAACCATTTTTGGAGAGCCATAAACGGATCGAGCTTTAGCGATTCTCTGTCAATGGCGGGTAATTGCAAATTGCGGTTGCACCGCGCCTCTTCCACAATTGCAGTGGCGATAAACTCGGCTAAACCGCTCAAGGTTATTGCCACTGCTGCACCCTGACAGTCTATTAATAGTGGCACTAATTCTGAACCCACTTTCTGAGGTAAAAACTTGAGGGCGGAGGTTTTGCCGGTGCGACGGCCTCCATACAGCAACAATACAGGTGGTTGAGAGGAACGAGCCAAAGACTCAATTTCTCGAAATACGTCCAAACGCCCTTTGAATCGACTGTTAGAATCTTCTGGGTTGAGGGCTGGCCCAGCAACATAGGCTTGCCAAATTTCTGCTGAATCTAAAGCTGCTTCCTCTAGAGTTTTTCGGGATGTTTCTAAGATACTCAGCCACTGCTGCACAATGCTGCCAAAGCTAGTTGCTAAAGCTGGATTTTTGCCGAAAACCAGACTGTTTCGCAAACCATTGAGTTTAGTCACAGGTGTCGCCAGCATTTCAGATTGACGGTAGGCAGAACTAGCATTTTCGGCAGCGCGGACATCTTGGCTGATTGCCAAAAATTCAGGTAGCATGGAACCGATTTCGGCTGGTGGTGGTGAGGGTATCCAGGCAAGTTGTTCGGTAATGGCAACGATATCTTCAGAATTCTGACAGCGGTTGAGGGTATCAATGGCAATTCCTACCATTGCCTTTAATGCGACTTTCTGTTGGTTAGTTGAGTCGATTAGATAATTGATGGTTTGTTGGGCTGCAACTGGGTTTTGCCGATCAGCTTTGACGATAAACGAATCCATCAAAGGCATCGGTAAGTGAATGAGTTGGTCGAAGTACGGTGGCAGACACCGCAGCCATTTTGCCTCGTCTCCCTCTGGCACGAAACGCCACAAGAAAAACATCCACAGTAATTCTGGAATCCAGAAATAAACCCGCAAAGTGCCGAGAATGAACGCCACACCCACCGCCACACCGGACACCACACCCAACGCCACACCGAACACCACACCGAACACCACACCGAACGCCACACCGAACACCACACCCCACGCCACACCCCACGCCACACCCAACACCACACCGAACGCCACACCGAACACCACACCGGACGCCACACCCCCCGCCACACCCAACGCCACACCGGACGCCACACCGGACGCCACACCGGACGTCACACCCAACGCCGCACCCAACGCCATACCCCACGCCACCAAATAAAACTGAGATTGAAGTAAAGATTGTAGGGGGATGACTTGTAGAATCGATCGCATTAGTTCAGGTGCGAATCGAAGACCAATATTCATCAATAAAATAATACTAATAACAATCCACGTAATTAGTGTAAACCACTTTTGCAGACTACTATTATCACCCCGTGCTACCCAATTTCCCAGAAACCAGCCCATCAAAAAAAGACTGCTTCTCGACCAATTAAATGGTTCAATTACCAGCGAATAAATGATGCCAACTAGCAGTGCAGCTACTACAGGCACTGCTACAGTTAACCACCAAACTTGTCCCGCATACCGCCGCAACTTAGGATTACCGCTAAACTCCCCCCGCATCGTAAAAGGATGAGTATCAGATTTCAAATCGGGGTGAATTTCTGACACCCACTCCGCCAAAGTAAAAGGTTTAAAGTAAATCCAGTAGAGAAGACGAACACATTCAGCTAGATAATTCCAATTCATATTGTTCCTAACCATCACACCACTTCCCTAATACCGGACTCAGACTGCCACACAAGAACTTTTTGAACAAATCAAAAAGATAATTTTCAGGAACGATACGGGCGACACACATAATCGCCACAACTATCAAACTCAGACCCATTAGCCAAGTAAATATATCATCCAATTTCAGCCCGAAACGTTTAGTTAAATTGCCCGCCCAAATTGGCACATCCCAGATTAGCCAGCGCAGCCACTGCCCCAACTTCTGAGGGCGCTTTGGTCGAGCTTGCAATTGTAGAACTGCCATAACTTGTGATTGAAAATGCTGCTTTGCCCACTTCACATCTTTACCAGATTGTTGTGCTTCCCAGAGATATTTTCCCGCTAATTGCAAACGCACAGGATGCCGTTCTCCCCACTGCAAAGCTAATTGCTGATTTTTTTCAGTTAAAGCGGGTATAGCCCCTACTATATTCCCTTGAGGCAACTTAACCAATTTCTTCGCGTCTTCTTCCGAAAAGCTTTTCAATAAGCACTCTGAACCGACGTTGAAAAAAGAAGAAGTAAGTTTATTTTGAGTGCGGTAAAAATCAAGAGGTTCTATAGAGATCAAGACCAACATCATTGAACTATTATTGATTAAGGAGTGGAGATTGTCATAAAATCCTACATCAAATTTTTCGCGATAACTCTCCTGAAACAGCGCTTCAAATTTATCTATACATAATACGGGTAATATTTTCTCTCCCTCACAAAGTCTAATGGCTTTAGCAAAGGTGTTGCGATTCCAATCGGGTGCTTGAAAAACTGTAACTAAACTTGGCTTAGTTTGAATAATTGGCACTTGGCTCAAGAGTTGAGCAATTTTTTGATAAAAACTGTTTTCTTCTTGGCATTCGCCATCTTGAAATGATAAATAAATGACCGCATAACGGCTGGAATTGTTGCTATGACGATTGCAACGTTTATAAAAATGCCAAAGCAGGGATGACTTGCCAATTTTATGCGGGCCCACAATATTAACACTGGTTGGCTGTGGGCCCGTCATTTGAGATTGAATAAATTTTAGTTCCTCTTTTCGCCCGACAAAGGAATCGGGGTTTTTCAGCATTGAGGGTGCAGAAAATGGACAAGGAGATGGCGAACGGGGAGCCATAGAGTTTATTTGACTAGAGGAGAAGCGGACTCATATATTTATGGTACACCATAATTCAATACGGTTCAGATAACACTGTTAATTCCCCGGAGATCCCCCTAAATCCCCCTTAAGAAGGGGGACTTTGAGCAACTTCTTGTCCCCCCCTTTGTAGGGGCGGTGCCCCCGTGCCCGCCCTCTTGGCTAGGGGGGATCTTTCTGATCTGAACCGTATTGCACTATAATTTAGTTTAGTTTAGTTATGCGAATCAATCCGAGGGGTTGTTGCCGCACAATTAAAAAATAATTCCCCACTAACAAAAGAAGTAGCGGGGAAAAATTAACTGTTTTGAGTTGTGAAATAAAGATGCTTCAACTTAAAACTAACGTACTCAAAACTCAAAACTATTTTCCGTTAATCAACCCATCAATCGCGGCTGTGAGTAGCTCCGTTCGGCAAAATTGCCCCGCTCAATGCCGCTTCATTTAAATTAGCAACATTCAAGCTAGCCCCAATCAAATTAGCTTCCGACAAATTGGTTCCTGTCAAATTCGCCCCTGTCAGAGAACTCAGCAGCAAACCCGCTCCCGACAAATTGGCGTGACTCAAATTCGCCCCCCGCAAATCTGCTTCCAGCAAGCTAGCACCAGACAAATTTGCACCGCTCAAATTAGCTCCCCGCAAAGAAGCTTTGTTCAAATTTGCAGCCCTCAAATCAGCATTGTGCAAAATCAAACCATTTAAATTAGCTTTACTCAAATTAGCGCCTTGCAAGTCGGCACCGCTCAAATTAGAGCCATTTAAATTAGCTTTGCTCAAGTCAGCACCGCTCAAGTCAGCACCGCTCAAATTAGCAGCGCAAATACAAGCCTCCCGCAGACTTGCTTCGCTCAAAATTGCCCCAACCAAATTCACACCGCTGAGATTTCCGCGATTGAGATAAGCCCGAATTAGAGTTGCTCCGCTCAGGTTAGCCCCGTTCAAATCAACCTCGCTCATAATTGCTCTAGTCAGATTTGCTCTGCTCAAATCAACTCCGCTCATAATTGCTCGGCTCAGGGTCGCCCCGCTCAAATTAGCCTCAGTTAGTTTCGAGCCGCTTAGCAAACAAGCTCCTACTAAACTCGCTCCAGTCATCACAGCTTGGCTCAAGTCAGCGCGAGACAATATTGCTCCGCTGAGATTGGCACCGCTAAAATCTGCTTTGATCGCCACAGTTCCGGTTAAACTAGAACTGCCGAGGTTAGCTTCTATTAATTTTGCCTTAGATAAATTAGCTCCGCTCAAGTCGGCGCCGTTTAAATTAGCTCCAATTAGTTTGCTTCTAATTAAGTTGGCGCCTTTCAAATTAGCGCTGCTCAAATTTGTTCGGCTGAGATTAGCTTCACTCAAATGAGCAGAAATGAGGTTAGCACCTCGAAAATCTCGTTCCCCGTTTCTATGTCTAGTTAAAAGTTCATCGGCACTTAAATTCTCAGTGAAATTCATAAAAAAATTGAGTGAGTTTCCTTAGTTTCTCGATGTTCTATGTTGTCTGGAAATTCGTAATTGCGTGTTTGCCAGTCTGTTTTTTAACCACTACTGATACAGTAACAATTGTCAAAACTTGTTGATTCCTGGCATCACTTTCCTAATCTAGTTAAAACTTACGATCGACAACCCAGTTTTTTGTAGTAAATCTTGAGTTGACCAGCGTGGCCGCCATGAAGAAACAGGGTTTCTAGCCTCCGCTTGTAAGTTATGTAAGTCTTATTTTTGCTAGTATTTAGTTGGCGGTTGATGTTAGTTGTTAGCTTCCCCGTAGGGACACGGCACTGCCGTGTCCCTACAGTTCACAAACCTGGAATACGCTGTAAAATACTAAGAAGTTGTCGATCGATCTTGTGAAGCTCGATCGCCTATTTGGGGTATTGCTGGCGCTATCCGCGCCACATTCTGACCCGAAAAATTGCTGGTATGCGCGATCGAATTTATGAGTGCAACCAAGAAACAAGATATCGGAGGTTCAACCCCGAGTGCTTTCTACATAACTGCGCTATATGTTCGATCGCCCATGAAAGCAGAGCCCGGTCAGCTCAGCTAGTGTCACCTCCCCCCACTGTGCTTGTCGCCAGTGAAATCCAACAGGAAGGCTGTTTCCCTCTGAGTTCTGAACAGCTCACGGACGAAAGAAGCAACCCGCTATCCATCGCCTGCGATTTCTCGAAAAAATTAGCCGCGAGCCATTCTCGTGCTCCCGCGCTTCTGTGTTTGCTGTTAATGTTTATTCGATCCATGAGGGCTTGTGGTTCTAATTAACAGAACACCCGACACCTGACGCACTCTCAGACATCATAGCTGTTCCTGGGCTTTTCAAATGCTTCACTGAGGCATTCCCAGAAAAACTGTATTCATGCGGCTGATGTTACCAACGGCAATTGGGCTGCTACAGCCAACCAATGACCGACCTAAGTCTTGCCCGAAGGCGACGACAATATTATGATTCTAATAGTTGCCGACCACCGCAGACTTTTCTGGGCGCGCGGGACGGGCTACTTCACAGGTATGAGTTACTGAAATTAGCTGCCCCACATATAAAGATAGTCGCTGACGGACTAATCAAGCAATATCTGCTGTAATTTGTGCGATCGAATCTGATAATACTGCGGGGTTTGCAACCCTTGCGGTAGTGAGTGTTACAGACTCAAAAACTGCTGTGTTTTTTTGGTATAAAATTTAGTTGAGCCGATCGAGCTACCGCCCCAAAGTCCAGCTCGCCAATTTAAAAAAATAAAATTTTAACAGGTCGCTTTTTTATAAGTTTCCCGAACCAAACAAAAGCCGGCGTTCAGAGAAAAAGCCGACTTTTGAAATTATTTTACTGACCAAGCGTAAAACAGCTAGCCAGTGTTTGTTCCACATAACCTGTAGGGGCGGGTTCACTCTTGAGCCGCTCGGGTTGCAAACAGGTTAAATAAACCCGCCCTTCCCCGCGAAAAAGCCCCTTCTGTCCTGTTTATAAAACACGACGGTTGCCGGTAACGCCCTGATTGGGATCGTAAATACCAGCCGTAGTATCAACGCCCGGAGCGCCGGGAGCGCGGTAATCTGCCCGATCGGTATCGACAGCGGGAGAGTCGTAGATGCTCCAATGCTGAATGCCTCCGCGGCTCAAAATCGTTTCAGCTTTAGCGACTTCTGCTTCGCTACCGTCAAGCAGTACCAAATAATCTCCTCTCTCCACCCGATCGCTGTATGCTTTAGCTTCCTCTTCCGGAATTCCCAAACCGACTAAAGCTCCGAGCAAGCTGCCAGCAGCCGCACCCAAAGCGGTACCCGCTAGTGTAGTCGCGATCGCCGTAGCAGAGGCTCCAGCCAGCATGATCGGCCCGATTCCCGGAATTGCCACTAGGCCCAGACCCACCAGCAAGCCCGTCAAACCGCCCAAAGTGCCGCCGGTGAGTGCGCCCTTAGTCGCCCCTTCATCAGCCTTGTTGTCCGCGCTATCCTTCACGTCAATCCCTGCGATGTCACCTTTAGAATCAGCATCCTTAGCGACCACCGAAACCCGATCCATGTCGAAACCCCCAGCTCGCAGCTCTCCCAGAGCGTGTTCGGTCTCGCGGCGGGTTGCAAAGACTCCCACCGCGCGCTTGTCGCGGGCCGACGAAGCTCTGCGGCCGGTGTCTGCCGGCACATCATAAATAGCCCAATCCTGAATGCCCCGCACACTCATAATTCCTTCGGCTGTGGCAAGATCGGCATCAGTTCCTTCTACGAATACCAAATATTCTCCGCGCGAGAGCCGATCGCTGTAAAGTTTAGCTTTTGCTTCGGGAACACCCAAACCGACCAAACCGCCCGTTAAACCGCCCGCTGCGGCTCCAATTGCGCCTCCAACAGCAGTGTCAGCGAGTAAAGTGGCGATCGCGCCCCCGGCCATCACCGGGCCTACTCCCGGAATCGCCAGCGCCCCAATACTTCCGAGCAACCCAATCAAACCGCCCGTCACCACTCCCGCTGTCGCGCCTGCTTTTACGCCGCCACCCACTTTCTGATCGGTACTCTTACCAGCGGTAGCGCCGGCAATTTCGCTGCGATCGAGATTTTCCCCAACTACCGAAACTTTATTCATCGGAAACCCGGTACTTTGCAGTTCCATCAGGGCTAGTTCCGTATCTCGGTAATTAGCAAAAGAACCTACAGCTCGCTTGTGTTGACCTAAAGCCATTTTTTTTCTCCTTCAAAATAAACTACTTTTACGCTGCTGCAGAATTTATGCTCTGCTTACTATCAATCACATTTAGTCATTTTTTCCCAACATTTTTCATCGTTCGCTAGGAATAACTTGCTTCTCTCTCTTCAGGCCGGTTTCCAAATGCTTTTGGGGAATGGGAAATTGTCGGCCACGTGCGGTTTTTGAGTTTTGACTGCGTGAATTTAAAATTTGCAACTGTTATGAGTTACGGTTGTTTTTAAATTCTTAAACCGCAGAGACCGCAGAGGATCGGAGAGAGATGAATAATTGCGATGCAGGGCGGATTTGAGTTCGCCTAAGCGTTTTGCTGCGAAAGCAATATTACAATGCCCGACTTTCCCTTTTCCTTCTAATTTATTGCTTGCTGCTAGGCGATGCGGGTGCAGCGGGGGCGACTACAGCCGTAACATTCACCTGTGTTACACCCTTAATTTCTTTGGCTAACCGCTCGATTTTCGCTAAATCTGTTTGATTTGGAACTGTGCCACCTACGGTGACTACGCCGTCTTTTGCATCAACTGTTAGCTGACCTTTCGTGATGTTTACTTCCAATTTAGAACGAACTTGACTTTTCAGGTCGCCATCAGCTCTTATGGTATCGCCGCCCGTCACGTTGTTGCGCTGTTCTCTCGCCCTGATATCAGAATTTGCTTGGGCTCTGCGAATCTCGCTAGTTGCATCACCCTGAGTTTTTTGAACTGTCTCCGCTGGGGGCGGGCTAGTGCGATTTTCTGTCGTAGAATTAGGAGCATCAGCGCTAGTTTTAGCTGTGTCGGTACAAGCAGCTCCAAATAATAGGATGCCGCTGAGGAGAATTGGTGTTAGTTTGTTCATAAGTTAATAACCTCCGGGTAAGCTTTCAATGAGCCAGATTGAGCCACACAGAATCTTTGTTTGTGCTTTCTGCATAAATGTCCTGATCTCAAATATATAAATTTGAGCGAGCAGCTACATCGCTCTACAGGTGTAAATTTTATCTATGTCGTTAGATAGAGTACAAAAAACAAAATCGGAGATTGCCGGAAATGCAATTTAATAAGTTGGGAGGTACTATTCCTCAGCAGAAAATCGGTTGATTTCAAAAATTTTAGTTACCAAAGCAATATTTTCTTTCCGATAAACCAAGTTCAATATCCTAATTTCTATTAATAAATTTACGACTTCAAAACAAACGAAAAGAGTCGAGAAATTTTTGAGCGTTTTCGGGTTTTGGGGTACTCGCAACCAGCCCGTAAACGCGCGTATCTACCAAAAAAACTTGACCTACACCTACAGGTTCGGTTGGGGAAAGCGGCTGAAACTCAAACTCTTTTCCCGGATAGCCGCCGAGGGAAATATCCCGGACTTGCAGCAATTTAGCATTCGACGCCACGACAAAAAAGTCAACGGCATTGTCTAAAGTAATTTTGATATTATTGTTGCTTAGCCGAAAATCTAGGTCAAAGTATTGAAGTAAATAAGTTTCTTTGTTTTTTAAGACTGACCTGTACGTATGAGCGGTAAATTGAGCTGAAAAAGTTTCAGAATTAATTTTGGGAGTTCCGGGCATATCGATCGCAAATTGACCCATTGCCGAGCAAAATGGCTGCCACTCTGGCGCCTGAAGTACAGCCCGCAGCGGAACTGGTTCAGCTTTTGCGGGAATCCCAAACTTGACAGGCGAGACAAGTAATGTACCAGTAACTAAAAATAAATGCAGCAATTTCATTTAAGTAATAATTATATTTGCCCGATCGATCTGCGCTAGCCTAGAAACATATCCGCAAAGGGGGGATTTATGCTGAATATTATACGTACTCAACGGCGAGGCAACTCTCAAAAGCCCGCTAAAACCAGTGAAACTAATAAAACCAATATACTCGCTGCTGCAAAGACTTGGCTGGCCCTGTGTCTGCTGGTTTCTGCGACAGCTTGTGCAAACAGCCCCAACAGCAAAGCCCTCCAAGAATCTTTAGCCGCCGATCCCAAATTAACAGAAACTCCGCTTCCCGTGCCTATTCCGCCACGGGCGACAGCAGTCGAAACCAGCGCAACCGCTAAACTTCCTCCCGATTTCCCAACCGAGATTCCACTCTATTCTAATGCTCAGTTAATCGAAGTTGGCGCGCCCGCCGATGATTCGTCCAAAAACGTGCGACTGCGCTGGGAAAGCACAGATCCGGTTAATTCCATTCAAAACTTTTACTCCACAGAGTTTGGGCGCAGCAACTGGGAAATAGTCAGCCGCCCCACCGCCGACGGACAAGGTTCTTTCGTAGCAACGCGAGATAATTTGCGGGTAACAGTGTCGCTTTCTCCTGCTCAAAAAGTAGGGGGTTCTACAGAAATTGCGATCGGCTACAGCAAAGACAGTTCAGAAATTGCTGCCACTCCTCAACCGAATAATTCCGAGTCTACCGCATCTGGAACACCTTCACCAACTCCATCAAATTCCGAGGGAACGACTCCAACAGCATCCCCCTCGCCAAAATCAGCAAAAGTTAGCCAATTAGACAGCCAAATTCCCCAACAGTTGCGGCAGTACGTGGCAGATTTGACCGCGTTGGAAGTGCTGAAAGTGGGATCTGCAAAAAATGCTAACTTAGAAACTGGCAGCACTTTGCCAAAACCCAACAAAATTGTCACCCGCCGCGAATACGCCCGCTGGTTAGTAGCAGCAAACAATCAGATTTATGGTAGCCGTCAAGCCAAACAAATTAGATTAGCAGTAGACTCTAGCGAACCGGCTTTTTCTGACATACCCAAAACAGATCCTGATTTTTCAGCAATTCAAGGTTTAGCAGAAGCTGGCTTAATTCCGAGCTCGCTTTCGGCGGAAACTAAAGATGTGAAATTTCGCCCCGATGCACCTTTAACTCGCGAAACAATGATTCTGTGGAAAGTGCCATTAGATACTCGTCAAGTTTTGCCAACAGCTAACATTGACGGAGTGAAAGAAAAATGGGGTTTTCAAGATGCTTCTAAGATTGATTCCCAAGCCTCGCGGGCAATTTTAGCTGATTTTAACAATGGAGATTTGGCGAATATTCGCCGCGTTTTTGGTTTTACTACTTTGTTTCAGCCCAAGAAATCCGTGACTCGCGCCGAAGCTGCTGCTAGTTTGTGGTATTTTGGCATTCAAGATCAGGGATTGTCGGCTAAAGATGCTCTCGAAGCAAAGTCTCAACCTGCTCAATAGAGTTGTTTTGGGGTAGTTAAAAGTTTTGATCGCTGGCATCTACAGGAATTACGCAAGGGTTTGCAGTGAAGACTTGCATTTGTCCCTGCAAACCCATTTTACGGTAGTTGCGCGATCGGACATCTTGATTCCGTAGAAACCGAATTCGACCTACGACAATTCGCACTAACAGGCGAGGAATCTCGGTTGCAAAGCCCGTGAAGTTAATTTTTCGGCGCGGGCGATCGTCAAAAATCCTTTCACACACCATACCATACATCCGCCTCTGCGCGCGGTACGCACCCTCCTGCATAGATTTTTTTTGCCTTAGCCTTAATTTCTGTATCCTGCCGCACAACCGCTGGCAAATTTTGGTACGTATTTTAACTAACACTTTGACAAACTCTCAGTATGATTCCGGATGCAGTAGTCTCCTTAACGATAAATGAAAAAGAGTGTTTGAGCTCTGGGAGAGCGTTTTTCAATGTACGATATGACCCTATTTACCCCGCAAGACATGGCGAAATGCAGTTTAGTCCTGCGTCAGTTAGGCAGAAATACTGCCAGTATGGAAGCCACCAGCCAGAAGATTGTTAAATATATTTACCAACATTTTTGCGATTCGCAAACGGGAGAAAACAATTGTGTTTTGGTGCGTTTGTTCAAAACTCATCCCTACGGCGAATTAGAAGACTCACTGCAACAATCAGCGCGCCGCTTGATGAACGGCAATTCCCCCGCCGCCGACATGAAATGCTGGACTTTGCTAGCAGCAGCAGGCGCAGAACCGCAGTGGAATTCTCGGCACACAGCAGCAGAAAATACAGTTATTCCGTTAGTTAGCACCGAGTTAGTAGCTCAAATGCCGACGATTGCTGGAATCATCCGGCAGTTCGGTTTAGACATTCCTACAGTCCTCGGAATCGAGCCAGAAAGGTTTCTGCAATTAGAACCAGCAGTGTTAAATATTTTTCACGTCTCAGAGGCAAAAGGCAGTCCCTTGATTGCCGAACAAGATTCCTTAATTATCCCTTATCAAGTTAAATCTGTCTTAGGGTTTGGGGGACTTCTGGAGTCGGGAAGTTTGTTTGCGGCAGTCATGTTCCTGAAAGTTAAAGTTCCCGAATCCCGGGTACAAATGTTTAAACATTTGGCACTAAGTGTGAAAACATCTCTGTCACTTTCTGCTGAAAAAGTTGTGTTCAATTCATCTAATAATTCTGAAAAAATGGTAGCGAATAACCATGTTTACGAAACCCACCTCCTAGAAAATCAAGTTGCCAATCTGATGCAAATGCTAGATTTTTCCGAACAGGAAATGCTCAGACAAGCCGCTCAGTTTCAACGAACAATTGAAAAATTGCAGCGCGAACTTGCTGGCAGAAAAAAAAATGAACAAGTTTTGCAAGCAAGTCTAGAACCACCCGCAGGGAGCTTAAATATTGCTGAAAATGCGATGGTTAGCATCGATAAAAATCAAGGGATTTACAGTTTTAATCAAGGGGAAGAACTGATTTAATGTCAGCTTGGTTAAAATTGGTTTGCAGTCAGGACAAAGAGTCCTCATAAAACTCGCTAGGATTCATGTCCTCGCTGCAAAGCTATAGCGGGTATTTTACGGAACATAATATCATTGAGGGTTCTGGGTTCGGGATGCTAAGATCGAGCCGTACCATTTATCTATTGGTGTTTGCTTTCTGACCTGAAATCCTAAGTTTTCAATAACTTGTCGGGTTTCGGCGTGAGTGTGACCAGACCACAAGTGATATTCTAAAGAAAGGTTTTGCACGAGTTGCCAACTATCTCGATCTTCAAATAACAGCCATTCTGCACCTTCGCAGTCTACTTTGGCTAAATCGACGCTGCCGCCAATTCGCTCGATCGCCCTTTTCAACGATATCATCGGTATGTCGCCACTTTCGCTGACGCGCGATCGGCTTTTTCCCGACACTTCCCGAATATCTAGCGTTACTTTTCCCTCTTTTGTTCCTACAGCTTCCAGAAAATATCTAAAATTGGCGATTTGAGATTGATTTTTGAGGTAGCTTTCGAGATTGGGATTGGGTTCGTAGGCGTGAATTACTGCCTGGGGAAACCGATTCCGGGCTGCGATCGGAAACAATCCGACATTTGCACCAATATCTATAATTTTAAGCATGGATGGATCTAATTGCTCGACTCCGTAGCAGTCATCTAAAAGCACTTCTATAAATTCTCCATCCATGCCTTTTTCTGAAGGCAATTTTATATTTTGGCGCTTTCCTTGGACGAGTAAATTACCGGGCAAATTAAAACCAGCAACTCTGTTGAATTCAATCCCTAACTTTTTTGCTCTAATTTTACGCTGCAAAAGTCGCAGTAACTTATTGATAACCATAGGATAATATTTAGATTTTTTTCATTTTTATAATAACGCTCTCTGCGCCCTCTGCGCCCTCTGCGGTTCAAAAAAAAATCTAGTTCACTTGAGAAAATACGATAGCAACACAGAATAAATTTGCTTTAATATATGTCAAAATATGCTCTTAAATTCAGAAATCAAAAATGTTAGAGTTCGATCGACTATTCCAAACAATCGCAGAGTTAGTGATGCTGCACTCCCCCAGCGGTGTGGAGTCGGAAATTAACGATCGGCTAATGGAAAAATTCGCCACCCTAGGAGTGAATGCTTGGATCGATCGCGCGGATAATGCGATCGTCCTAATTCCGGGCCGAAATCCCCAAAAGTCGATCGCCATTACCGCCCACAAAGACGAAATCGGCGCCCTAGTCAAAACCATAGGCGAAAAAGGCCGCGTGGAAGTCCGCAAATTGGGCGGCGCATTCCCTTGGGTTTACGGCGAAGGCGTCGTCGATTTATTGGGCGACAACCAAACAATTAGCGGCATTCTCAGCTTCGGAAGCCGCCACGTTTCCCACGAATCCCCTCAAAAAGCTCAGCAGGAAAAAACCCCGCTGACTTGGGAAAATGCCTGGATTGAAACTAAATGTACCAGCGCGGAATTAGCCGAGGCGGGAATTCGACCGGGGACGCGGATGGTGGTCGGAAAGCACCGCAAACGACCGATTCGCTTGAAGGATTGGATCGCAAGCTACACCCTAGACAACAAGGCTTCAGTGGCGATTTTGCTGGCTCTGGCGGAATGTTTGAAAGAGCCTGCGGTGAATGTTTATTTGGTGGCGTCGGCGAAGGAGGAGGTTGGGGCGATCGGCGCTTTGTATTTCTCGCAACGCCAGCCGTTGGACGCGCTGATTGCTTTGGAAATTTGCCCCTTAGCTGCGGAATACCCGATCGAAGATGGCGAAAAACCGGTGTTGCTAGTTCAGGACGGCTACGGAATCTACGATGAAGGATTGAATGGGGAACTGCGCGCAGCAGCCGCAGCCGCAGGCGTAGAGGTGCAGTTGGCGGCGATTAGCGGTTTTGGGAGCGATGCTTCGATCGCCATGAAGTTCGGCCATGTCGCCCGCGCCGCTTGTTTGGCTTTCCCCACGCAGAACACCCACGGGTATGAGATTGCTCACTTGGGGGCGATCGACAATTGCGCCCGCATCCTCAAAGCCTACTGCGAGCTGCTTTCGGACGAATAGAAAAAAAACTTTCGCAAAGTAGTTGACAGATTGGGAAAGATGAGTTAATTTAATAAAGGTGCTGAACAAAAGCACACGCAATACGCCCCCATCGTCTAGAGGCCTAGGACACATCCCTTTCACGGATGCGACGGGGATTCGAATTCCCCTGGGGGTATTGAAAATATAACTCTGATATCAAAGTGATATCTATTAAAAAGGGTGGGCAATATGCCTGCCCTTCTTGCTAGGTATCATTTTTGCTTTTGGGGTGGGTGAGAAACTTGGTCTTTGATTAAGGGTACAAATCTTGTTCTATTAAATCAATCAATTCAAGAATATTCATTGAACAGCTAGGTTCAACATTTGATTCTTCCCCAATATGAACATGATGGGGGAAATTCGGTAAGTTCGGGAAATGTTCGACATTATCCCAGCGCTTCCGTAAAATTTGCTGGGTTTCATCCATCCACTGATATCGATAACTTTCCGTGATGCAACGATTATCTAGAACAGTAAAAAATTCTACAACTTCTAAAAAATCCCCATTTCTGAGGGTTAAACGAGCGCGAAAATATCCGCTTTCGAGCAAGGTTCGTTCTTTAACAATTGCAACAGAGCTGACAGCAGGGCTTGCCAGCAATTTAGCTTTAATTTCTGTGATATACTGGGCTGATATCATGCTTGGGAGTTAAAGAGAAGAATCTGCAAGCGTTCTCGAACAGAACACGACATTTGATAGAAAGAACTCCACTCGACAAAATCGATATCATCTCCTAATTCTCCAGCCCGAAATTTTTGGTAAAACTCAGGGGATGGCATTTGATACTGAGTTTCAAATTGCTGTAAATCAGTTTCAAGTTCTGCAGCTTGTTGTTTGGCAATGGCAATTTCGTGAGCGATGATTTTTGAGAGCGAAAGTTCTAGGACTTCACTTACTTCGCCTCGGTTATAGAGTGCTTCTAAAATTTTGAGTTGTTCGAGAATTTGATTTGGGGTTGCCATAATCCATTTTTTGATATTTTGGCTTCAATTAAGTTTAACCTAATTTGATTTGAATGTCGGTTGCATGGGAGCCCAGAAACCGGGTTTTTTACAAAAATACTTCGTTGCAACGGCAGATTCAGTAAAAACCCGATTTCTTTGTCGGAGTGCGTAAGTTCTGTTAGTGATTCATCTGATTGCTTTTTAGAGGCAGGACAGATTATCATAATTAGAAATTACAGAGAATTTAAGCAACCTGCCATGCTGTGGACGCCCGGACAAATCCTCAAAACTCGCCCTCTCCGCATCGACACCATCCTGGGAATGGGGGGATTTGGCATGACTTACAAGGCTACACACTTGCAACTCAAGCATCAAGTTGTCCTCAAGACACCGAATCTGAGTTTGCAAAATGACCCGGAATACGCCAACTTTGTCCGCAGATTTATCCGCGAAGGGCAAATCTTAGCAAAATTTTGCCAAAACGCCCATCCTGGAATTGTCCGCGTCAGCGATTTGTTTGAGGAAGCAGGCCTTCACTGTTTGGTAATGGATTTAATCGTCGGGCAAAGTTTATATAATACTGTACAGCAACAGGGCCGACTCCCGGATACAGAAGCAGTGGCAATTATCTGCCAAATTGGAGCAGCATTAAGTGATGTTCACCAAGCCGGAATAGTCCATCGAGATGCCCATCCAGGTAATATTATGTTGCGTCCCAACGGGCAAGCAGTATTAATTGATTTTGGGCTGGCGAGTGAATTAATGCCAACTATTATTAGCAGCAGGCATCCTCATAACCCTGCTTTTGCTCCTTGGGAACAGCATATCGAAGGTAGTGGTAAACCAACGGTTGATATTTATGCTTTAGCTGCATCTTTATATTATGCGGTAACGGGAAAAGTGCCAACAGCTTCCCTAAATCGGCATTTTAGAAATGAAGCATTGCCACCTGCGAAAAATTTTGGGGTGAAAGATTGGGTGAGTTTAGCAATAGAAAAAGGGATGGCATCCGAACCGCAAAAGCGGCCGCAGTCGATGAAAGATTGGTTGAGTTATCTCCGGGAACCGATTCCGTCAACGGTTGCGGGTGTTTCGGTACAGCTTAAATCGGCGTGGGGAGTTGACTATAGTTGTCTGCGGGATTTATTGGCGGCGGGGAAGTGGCAAGAGGCGGATGGGGAAACACTCAAGATGATGCTGAAAGCTGCTAGACGGGAGAAGGAAGGTTGGTTCACAAAGGAATCGATCGAGAATTTTCCTTGCGATGATTTGCGGACGATCGACCAGTTGTGGGTAAAATACAGTCAGGGTCACTTTGGCTTTAGCGTCCAGAAAAAAATCTGGTTGGAAGTAGGCGGTAAAGTTGATTGGGAAACTGAATGCAAGCTGGGCGATCGTGTGGGTTGGCGAAAAGGAGGAAGTTGGTTGAACACAAGGGACCTAACTTATAATAATAAACAAGCACCAAAAGGTCACCTCCCGCGTGGCGTTGCGGGATGGGGGGAGGGAGGAGGGGTTTTTGGTTTTTATTTTATTGGGTTGTGTTGGGGTTTCTTCTCTCGCATCAAGAGCTGTAAGCTGTAATCTATAGCGATTTCAGCCCTTTGTCAAGTCTTTTTTTGAGAACCTTTTTTTACGAAGTTATCGGCTTTTGGTCATTTCATTACCTGCTACTTACATTAATAATAAATGCCAATCAAAGTCAGAGATATAATTAAATAACTAGAGGCAGACGGTTGGTATCTAGCTAGAACGCGAGGAAGTCACCGGCAGTACAAACATCCTGCAAAATCCGGTTTAGTTACAGTTCCCGGTAAACTATCTGACGATTTGGCTCCTGGTACATCCAATAATATTCTCAAACAAGCTCAATTCAAAGAAGTTAAAGAGCAACAAAAACCTAACGAAGTCGAAACAAATCATCAAGATGAGGATCTCAACTAATGCGTTATGCCATTGTCATTGAAAAAACACCCAATAATTATTCAGCTTATGCGCCAGATTTACCCGGATGTGCAGCCACAGGCGCTACCCTTGCGGAAGTACAGCACCAAATTAAAGAAGCGATCGAATTTCACTTAGAAGGGTTGCGAGAGGATGGTTTACCCATTCCCGAACCAACTACTCTCTGTGAGTATGTAGAAGCACGGTAGTAGGGCAAAATATTTCATAAATTAAGTCTGTAAAATTCAACAATCATAAATTTATGCTAGGATTAAAGTCCAATTTTTGACCCCAGATTAACCTATGCCAACTTTAACTGATATTGGCACTTTAATTATCCGCGATCCGCATCTTCGCGGTGGCATCCCTATCATTGCAGGTACTGCCACATCAGTGCAGCGAATCGTAGTATTATACAAACAAGGTAATAGTGCTGAGGAAATAGCAGCCGATTTGGATCATCTCGCCTTAGCGCAGGTTTATGCGGCACTGACTTATTATCACGCAAATCGAGCTAAAATAGAAGCACATTTAGCGACTGAAAAAGCAGAATATGAGCGTTTAGCAGCATTAAATAACCTACAAATGCAGGGTAAATGAGTCAGCATTTATTCTTTAAATGATGGCTCTTCGTCCTCACGACGATCGCCATTACCAAGTATATTTATTTTTCGACCATACGATCGAGCTTTTCCCTAACCAGTAAATCTAAGAAAGAGCGCACCACAAACAACCCGCCCAATCCCGCCACCGCAAAAGCTACGATCGCCCCCGTTTGATATCCGCCCACCAGCAGCACTGCACCCGACAGCACCGCAAAACCAGTCACACAGGCAAAAATTAGAGTTTTAAGAGCTAAATTAATCCGTTTCAGAGCCCGATCGCTCTCGATATTTCGCACCCTAATTTGCAATTCTCCATCTTCGATCCGCTGCTCCAAACGCTTGATAAAAACTTGCGATTTACTCGGCTGCTGCAACTTATACGTGATAAAACCTCGCGCTTGTTTGGCCAATTCTCCGATCGCACTTTGGCGCCCTTTACTCACCGCAATACTCTTGACAAAAGGCTGAGCGGATGCTAAGAAATTGTAGTGAGGGTCGAGAGTTCTAGCAATGCCGTCGAGAGTCGTCACCGATTTAATAATAAACATCATTTGTGCCGGCAAGCGAAACGGTTGCTGCTCGAACATGATATAAAGTTCGTTCTTAATTTCATTAAATGCTTGAAAGTCGATCGGCTTATCAATAAACTTCTCCAACAGAAAAGTAATCAGTCGGCGCACCGGCATCATATCCGGCATCGGTTCCACTAAGCCGATCGTTATTAAAGTATCGATTAGCTCATCAGTATCCTTTCTCATCACAGCAAAAAAAGTCTTGACCATTTGGTCTTTGTCTAAAGACTTCACCTCAGCCATCATCCCAAAGTCGTAAAAAATCAAGCTACCATCTTCTGTCACCGCCAAATTGCCCGGATGCGGATCGGCTTGAAAAAAACCGTCAATTAACAACTGCTTCAAATAACAGCAAATCCCCAGTTGATTTAGCTTCGCAATATCTACTCCAATCGCCTCTAAACTAATCCGATCGTCCACCTTAATCCCAGGTGCATATTCGACAGTCAGCACTTTTTTAGTAGTGTATTGCCAGTAGACTTTCGGGACAATAATCTGAGGATATCCTTTAAAATTCTCGCCAAAGCGATCGGAATTTTTACCTTCTTGCACGTAGTCAATTTCTTGATATAAAATCTTAAAAAACTCGTGATAAATAGACTCCAAATCGTACTTTCGTGTCCCAGGCAAATGCCGATCGCAAAAACGCAAAACTTGGCGCACCGCCTTCACATCCAAATCGAATAAACTTTCCAAACCTGGGCGCTGCACCTTCACGATCGCATCTTCGCCGGTGTGCAGCCTCGCTTTGTGTACCTGTCCCAGACTCGCAGCCGCGATCGGCACTGGGTCAAAATCGCGGTACAAAGCATAAATATCTTTACCCAATTCAGATTCTACAAGGGCGATCGCCTCTTCGGAACTAAACTCGGGAACCCGATCCTGCAACTGTTCCAACTCCTTGACATACTCTAGCGGCAACAAATCCGCCCGAGTCGAAAGAGACTGCCCGATTTTAATAAAAGTCGGGCCTAAATCCAGCAAAGTATTCACCAGCCAATGAGCGCGAATTCTTCTAGTATGAGCAGAATTATTTTTTAGCAGTCCATCCCACCACAGGAAAAACAAGAACTTGCTCGCTGCGGCAAAAACGTCTATTTGTCGTGCTAGCGGCGAATATTTAGAACGTTGCCAACGCAGGACTTTCGGTGCAGCTTTTGTTAGCATAATATTCACTCTGAGAGTTCCATACAGCACGACAATTTTTGGGGGACATTCCTGGACGCAGAAACGGCTTCGATATATGAAAATATTTCGTTGCAGCCCTTTAAAAAAGTTAAAAAACTCAGTTTCTTGGTGAATTTGGGGTTATATTATTTCCGGTTATACAACCATAATTAACTTCGCAGTCAGGAATGCAAGTCCTTATTTATTCATAAACAGAAGACTAAAATCCTCACTACAACAGCCGCTGATTACTGGCAAATAACCGGACATCATATAAGTTCTAGGGAGAACCGGCAATTTAGGCGGAAACCAGACAAACAAGTCCAAAATCAGAATTTGGTAGCATTTGCTATTGCCAAATTTCCACATAAAGGCAAGTCTGGCGATTTAGTCGCCGCGCGCTGCCAATTCTCAGACTTCACAACCAAACTATTATTCTAGATTAGAGAGTTCCGCTGGAAATTGGGGCAGAGTCAGAGTAAAAGATGTGCGCCACAACTCGTCAGATTCAGAACCTTCTGCCGGAGTGCTAGACACGTCAATAGTACCATTCAAGTGTTGTACTAAACACTTTACCAGCGCCAGACCCAAACCCGTACCGGCGATCGCTTGGTCAGTAATGCCAGTCCCGCGGCGGAACTTATCAAAGATGTAAGGCAAATCAGCAGCAGAAATCCCGGGCCCGAAATTAGAAACGCTCAGGACAATACAGCCGCCCGCCTCAGACGCCTCTAAAACTACCGCAGTGCCAGAAGTCGAGTATTTTCCAGCATTCGTCAGCAGTTCCAGCAGCACCCGCTTGAGACTTTCCGGGTCAGTTTCCAAGCAAGGGGCAAACTCCGACCAATCCACCTTCACAGTCAATCCCTTATCCGCCCACTTTTTCTCGAAATCCCCAGCTAAATCTTGAATTAAACGCTTGAGATCAATTTTGATTAGAGAAATAGGGACTTGCTGAGGCTCAAACTGCTTGAGGGCCAGCAAATCGTTAACCAGATCGGTTTCCTTAGAACACTGCTGCTCTAGAATGTCGAGATATTTAGCCCTACTCGCGGTCGGCTGTTCAGCTTGTTTCAGCATCAGAATTGCCAGCTTCATGATTGTTAAAGGCGTCCGCAACTCGTGACTCAGAGTGCTGAGAAACTCGTCTTTAACCAGCTTCAATTTCCGCAGTTGCTCTAGTTGACTGGCAGATTGTTCGTACAGTTTCTCCTGCACGTCGAGACTTTGCTCCAACTGAGCGGTTCTATCGGAGACTAGACTTTGCACTTGCTCGATCGTCTGATTTTGGATAATCGCCCTGTTAGCTTGAGCGCAAACTAATTCCAGGGTTTCTAATTCTTCATGGTGCCAAACGCGCGCTTGGGAGTGCTGCAACACTAAGAACCCCAAGACGGTTTCCTGTCCCAGGGCGCCCATCAGGGGAACCAGCACCCCGGCGCGAATGCCTTGGAGTTTCAAGATTTCTGCCGCGCTTTCTGGTTCTGGGCCGATCTGTTCGCCTCCCAGGGCGAAGATCAGGGGTTTGGGTGCGCTGTGGAATGCTTTCTCGCACAAACAAGATTCTGATATCCAAAAACCGGCAGAGTTATTTGGTTTTGAATTCGGGATTTTCGATTTGGAATTAGCAGTTTTTTCCTTATTTTTTGTTTTGGCTGTTGTTGGGCTTTGTTTGCCCGGATCGTTTTTTTCTGTTGCTTGTTTGCTTTTATTTTTTGTGAAAGCAGATTCGCAAATCAACACAACTTTTGCTTTCGGTGTTCGATCGGGCAAGGATTTTTTTGAGGGGGTGTCTGTATATTTCAACAGCAGGATTTGACCTCTATCTACTTCCAGGGTATCGACGGTATTTTCAATAACTTGCTGCAAAATTCGATCGACTTCTGAAGTCGTGTCGATCGCTGCTGCAACTGAGCCGATCAGATTTTTGTATTTAGCTTGTCGCTGTAACTGTTCGTTTAAATTGGCAATTTCTTGAGTTTTTTGAATGTGAGAAATCGCGATGCCGATCGCCTCTGATGCGGATTCTAGGCGCTGCCCATCGGCCCCCGTCCACTCGTGAGGTTGCGACTTACCCACAATCACTATCCCATTTACAGCCCCGCAGAATCGCGCAGCCCCTGCCAAAATTGCCCTGCAAGGCAGCAGTGTCGCGGCCCAATAAGGCTTTGAATCTGCCGGGAGTTCCAGATAGTCCGATATCGCCACAATCTCGCCGTCTGCTAGCACGTTTGCCCAGACGGGATGTTCGAGTGATATGCTAGGCGATTTTAATCCTGTGGTTTGAGAGTTTAGGAGTGTTTGAGCTGAATCTGCCCCAGCACCCTCGGCATTGGGGCGATCGCTTTTATTTTGCCAGCAAGCATTCGGATTTACTACTTTCTGGTCAGCTACAGCAGCAACAAAACAGAAATCAGCCTCACAAGCAACCCCCAAAGTATTTGCTATTTGCAGCAGCAGGATTTCTCGATCGAAGCTGGTGGCGAGAAGTTGGTAAATTTGCCGCCCGAGAAGGGCAGGATCGACCTGGTACTGCATAAGACGATCCAAAAAGTTTTGGACTGATACTGGTTCTGCGATTTGCGGTAGATGCATAGTGCAAGACTCTGTTCGCGATCGGTCGATCGGAGTAAAGTCTTGATTTCCCTGGCGATCGATCATGGCAACCAAGCCTTTATTTTAAGATGTTTGAGCGGGCTTGCTGCAAATATAGAGCTGATCCATAACTGTCGGCTTGACTGTTATGAGTCTGCTTTCTGTGTTTGCGCAGCCTGTGGGCGGGCCACTAGAACCGTGAAAAGTAATACCCGGATCGGACGCCCGTTCTATTTTCCTGTTTTCTACCTTTCGATCTGTACGGAATGAACTTTACCATCCTTTACCGGATGGAAATAAATCCTCTTTCCACCAATTTTGACCTCTATTATTATCCAGCTTGTCAGGAGATCGCTTGGTGACACCCCTCTCCTGACACTGTGATGTTTCCTATTCAAGTTTGTGATCCTCGCAAAATTTTATTGTGATACAAATCAGCCGCTCGAGTGACCGCGATCGCAAAACTTAAAATTTAAAAAAATTTTACTCGCTACAAAACCCACAGTTTTCGAGGATTTTGCTCGAGAACTCATCGCTGGCAGCTCAAAGAGACGCCCTTTCAGCTCTCTCGTTAAATTTATTAGACTTTCCTACTTACTTATTTTGCGCTTCCTGTTGCGCTCGATCGCTATTTTGGCGGTAAAGTACCGTCCGGTTGACAGCCGTTGTGTAGCGGGGATGGCCCGGCGCCACCGCAGCCATCAAATCCGAAGCTTGCTGCCACTTAGCAGCTACTACTAACCAACTTTCCCGAGATTGAGCGGCTTTGCCATCGGTGGCTGCTTGTTCGGCCATTCGCACTGCTTGTCCAAAAGAGTCAACAGCCGAATTAGCAGTCTCCTTAGAAATTTTCACAGCAGGTGTTGCCTCCCTCTCAGTCGGAGTGGCAACTGCTTGCGTGCTGTTTGGCACTTGGGAATTGAACCCTTTGTAGATGGCGGCAACCCCAGCCAGCAACAGCAGGGTCAAGCTGACGCCGCCGACGATACCGCGCTGAAATTGGCGCGGTTCCTGCATCGATCGAGGTGCAGCAATTCTCGGCAAGCGAGCTTTGCCGCCTTGACTTTGGCGTTCGCGACTCAAAATGGCCAAACGCTTGAACAAATTCGGCTTTCTGAGTTTAATTTGTTGAGACCACAGCAGTTGATTTTCGGGATCGCGGCTGATTTCTTCCAGCCACAGCAGTTGGTGTTCTCGAACCAGCCGGCTGTTGATGTTGACTCGGCGAATATTGCGGGGCGAAATGCCCTCTAAAATTGCTCGGACTCGATCGACCAAACTAGACTGTTCCAGCAGTTCGGCCGTTGCAGCTTCGCACAGCAGTTGCAGCACCCCCTCTGCAAACACGGCTCTCGCCCTCACCCCTACCTGTGCCAGTTCGTCGTTAAGGATTTGAATGATCGACGCCACCGAGCCCTCGCGAGCTTGTCGAGCAATGTCATCTATTGGATTCGCCATAAAACTATCTTGACGCTCAGCAATCTGTTAATTATTAACCCAAAGTCTCGGATCTAATTTTGACTCATACAGGTTGTCCCTGACACTCCCAGGTTAAAATGGGCAAATGCAAATTTTTTTTTTGCATCGCAGATCCGACTTAAAACCATCACCACAGCATCGAGCTCTCGCCAACAGGAAATAAACTATGGGTAAAGTAATTAGCGGTCAAATTTTTGTTGTAGACGACAACATCGATACAGATCAAATTATCCCAGCCGAATACCTAACCCTGGTTCCCTCAAAGCCGGACGAGTACGAGAAACTAGGCAGCTACGCGATGATTGGTTTGCCCGATCGCTACGGTAAGTTTATCGAAGCCGGCGAACAAAAAACCCAGTATCCGATTATCATTGCCGGCGAAAATTTTGGCTGCGGTTCTTCCCGGGAACACGCTCCGATCGCTCTGGGGGCCGCAGGCGTCAAAGCAGTGGTAGCTTTGTCTTACGCCCGGATTTTCTTTCGCAATTGCTCCGCTACTGGCGAATTGTACCCGATCGAATCCGCCGATCGACTTTGCGACTTATTTGTGACAGGCGACGAAGTGACGATCGACTTTGCGGGCAATCGAATTATCAACCACACTCAAAACCTCACCTGCTCCCTCAAGCCTTTAGGAGATGTCGGCCCGGTGATTGATGCCGGAGGGCTGTTTGCCTACGCACGCCAAACCGGAATGATTGCCGCTCGTTCCTAACTCCACAAAACCGACAATCTAGGGTGTTCCTTGGCGAGCATCTGGCTTTTGCTCGTCTATCAGTCCGACCCGCAGATATCGAAGCTCGATCGGGCCAACAACTCGGCTCTTCCATTCCTAAAAAACGGTTTTTACCCAAACATATCCTCCCGATCGTTCTGACACGCGAGATGCTTTGACTCTCAAAATATTCCGCCTCGCCCCGTCTGCAGAAAATTTATTCACGCTCAAAAACCATTAGTCATCCGCCAGTATTTTATTTTATAAAATATAAAAAAAATTCGCCTTTTTTTTAGGGTCAAAGGCTTGACTGTGACACTTTTTTGAAGTACAATTATATAATGGGAATAGTAGCAAAATTTAATTTTAAGTTACCACTCCGATTATATAAATAATACCGCGAAAACCGGAAAAAATCAATAGGTAATAGTTCCTTTTTTAAGGCGATTTTTTTAACAAGATTGGCAAAAAGCCGGTTTATTCAACAATACCTCGATGACAGCATCCAGGCGCAAGCTTTCGTATGAGTGGAAGCGCGATCGCTGTGCACCCTCCCAAGTCGTAAAAAACGCTTTTTACGCTCCGAAAGAAATGCTCCCTAGGCTACGGGCGCAACGGACAAATATCACTAGAGTCTCAAATCGACTCAATAAAATTCAATAAAATACGCTGGTGAGCAATGCCGAAAGGTCGCACATCTCCTGACTTCTGTGAATAGCATTTTCCCGCCCGAATATCCTCTGCTGTCAACAACTTCACATCCCAACCCTCGTGCAAAACTAAATCTTTGACATCCGCACTAAGTTGTGAGTGAAAAACGTGCCGAACCACATCTGATTCGACATCGCAACAAAAAAAAGAGACATTTGCAGGAACCCAGGCAATTTCCTCTAATAATTCCCGAAACAAAGCGGCTTCGGCAGTTTCTCCCGGTTCCAAGTGTCCGCCAAACAGCGCCCAACATCCCGGATACCTGATATCAGGAATATCGTCCCGCAACTGGCAGAGAAACTTGCCGTCTCGGTACAAAATGGCGATCGCAACGTGAATTTTAGTCATTAGTTATTGGGAATTGGGCATAGGGAATTGGGCAGAGAAAACTGGTGAGTTGTTATTTGTTAGTTGTTATAGAACCCATTTGAGATCTTTTGGGCGATCGAGTAAAATCAACAATGTATAGATAAACTCAAACAGGTCAGGGCTGAAAATGGGTTATTCCAGCGATGTAAGCGACAAAGAGTGGGAAATTATCGAGCCATTACTGCCGCAGAAGAAAAAAACTAGACCACCAGTCTGGACAAAGCGACAAATCCTCAACGCCATATTTTATCAACTCAAAAATGGTTGTAATTGGTCTGACTTGCCCAGAGATCTACCACCATATTCTACTGTCTTCTGGCATTACCAAAATTGGTGTGAGGACGGTGTACTTGATCGGATCATGACGGAGTTACATGGTAAAGTACGCGAACAAGCCAAAAAAAACCGCAGTGGACAACCCTAATCATGATTGACTCACAAGCTGTGAAAAACACGCTTCTATGCTAGTGAGGAGTCTAAAGGGTTTTGTTTCTACAAGTGCACGCTTTGGCATCAAAAGACATCTAGCCGTCGATATACTTGGCTTTCCCTTCTTTACCCACTGTACCAAAGCTAGCTTATCTGATGATCGAGGGCTGATTGAAATGCTTTCGCAAAACATCGATTACTTCAAATCTAAACCTGCTGAACTTCCCAAAACTACCATCTTGTTAGACAACGGGTACCAAGAGAGAGAAACTTACTCAAGCCTTGGAGGAGATTTATCCCCAAATCATGACTAAGATTCAATTTGAACTCTCAGCCAAACCATCGAAAGCCGAAAAGCAGGCGAAAGGGCAATCTGGATTTGTGCCTGTTGCTGCTAGATGGGTGATTGAGAGGTCAAACGCTTGGGTGGAAAGATGTAAAAGCTTGGTCAAAAACTTCGATCGCACACTCGCTCGTTCAAATGCCAAACTCAAGCTTTGCTTGATCAGACTGATGCTTAAAAGGCTAGCCACCGACTAAAGATCTCAAATGGGTTCTATAAGCTGTTGTGCATTTAAACTGTATAGTCAAATTTGATGAAGTCTTTGTGGGGTGGGCCGTATAGCCCGCACAAAAAATTCAATTTAGATGCCCAACAGCTTATCCTTTGTTTTCAGGCTCTGCCTGGAATACATATTAGGAGGATCTGCCTCGAATTTCAATTTCAATTACAAATACCCGATGCCCGATGCCCCATGCCCAATTCCCAATTCCCAATTCCCAATTCCTATTTCCCCTTTTCTGAACTGGGAGTGCGCTGCAACTGTTGCATTTCTTCAACATAAACCTCACCTAAATCTTTTCCCGCCAATTCCTTTAACGTAATACTTTTATACCGGACTTCGCCCTTAAGCAACACTTCATCGCCAAGTTTTGGCAAATCTTGCTTGGTTAAAATCCAAATACTGCCCGTACCATCCTGGAGTTGATAAGCCGCATTCCCGACAAACGGAGCCCGATTTTCTACCTTTCCCCGAAGATAAACTTCAGCATCCACTTGTCGTTTTTGTTGAACCTCGCCAATAGTAGCCACATTAAAGCCAAGATTGAGTTGAGACATAGGTAAACTGCCACAACTTAACAAAGCGCCAGCGAATATGAGCGATAAAGAGCCGATGCAGCTTTTTTGAACCCAAACTTGGTTAATTACAGTAGTCATTAGTTAAATAATTTGATATTTGAGATTTAAGGCTTGAGATACGAGCTACCTTAGCAGAATCCAAGTTTAACGGCGAGGCTGTAGTTAGGCTAAAATCTAAAGTTGTCTGCCCCTAACCAAGAGTCTACGATGGATGCCAAAACTGCTCAAATACTAGATGGCAAAGCTTTAGCGACAAAGATTCAAAGCGAGCTGAGCGATCGAGTCTGCGCCCTACAACCCCAAAACGGGCGTCCTCCGGGACTTGCGGTGCTGATGGTAGGCGACAACCCAGCCAGCGCGGCTTACGTGCGCAACAAAGAGCGAGCCTGCGCTAAGGTTGGCATAGCTTCCTTCGGCCAGCATTACCCGGTAAATGCCACTCAAGCCGAACTCGAACTGGCAATTCACGCGCTAAACGAGGACGATCGAGTAGATGGCATTTTAGTTCAACTACCCCTACCAGAACACTTGGATGCAATTTCGCTGCTGTACCAAATTGCTCCCGACAAAGACGCTGACGGATTGCACCCTGTAAATTTAGGCCGCTTGGTGCGTGGAGAGCAAGGTTTGCGCAGTTGTACTCCCGCCGGAGTGATGCGGCTTTTGCAGGAATACCAGATTGATTTGAAAGGAAAAAATGCCGTAGTTTTGGGACGGAGTATTTTGGTTGGCAAACCGATGGCGCTGATGCTGTTAGAAGCAGATTGCACTGTTACTGTAGCTCATTCGCGGACGCAAAACCTAGCATCGATTACCAGTCAAGCCGATATTTTAATCGCCGCTGTCGGTCGCACAGAAATGATTGCAGCTAATATGGTAAAACCGGGAGCGGTAGTTATCGATGTCGGTATTAACCGCGTCGTCAACCCAGACGGTACTAGCCGTTTGGCGGGAGATGCGGACTTTGATGCTGTTAAAACAGTAGCCGGATTTATCACGCCGGTGCCGGGAGGGATCGGGCCGATGACTGTCGCGATGTTATTGGAAAATACGGTTTCGAGTTATTGCAAGAAGCACCAGGGCTGAAGCTGGCGGATTTAACAGATTGAAGGAAGAAACTAGCTCTAAAAATTCTACAAGTAATAGATTTTTTGCAGTCTCATTTGATGTTTTGCCGATCGGACTCGGAGCACAATTTCCCAGAGGTCGCCAGCGGTTAATATTGTTTTGGTTGGCATCATCATAATTTTCTGGGAAATTGTGCTAGTGTCCCGCACAGGCTTCTGGGAAATTGTGCGGGATCGATATCCTTTTGATCCAACTGACGCCCCGCAGCACCATTCTCGCTCCCACAAGCGAGGAGGGCTGATTCGACAAAAATTAAATTTTCTGGTGGCGATCGCGCGGGGAGGGCCCTTGAAATGCTGATTGAGATGCTGCAATATCTGATTTTTAGTTGGAAGTGAGCTAAGATAGATCGCAATTCTTTGCTACCAAAAGCAACCACCAATTCCCAATGCTCAGGAATACCTAATTTACCTGAGACAGGCTAAATCTCATTTTTGCCGGCGATCGCGATCGGTTTTCTGTTTTTTGGTTTGAGGGCCCGAACCGCTTTTTGATTTAAGCCCTGTAACCGAACTCTAGAATGTGGGGTAAATTCTGGGTACATTTGTCGGACAGTTAAGCGGTAAAATCAACTATGTTCAGCTCAAACAGGGTTTTTTGATATTTTAATGACAGAAAATTCTGGCACGAGAGCTGGAAGTATTGATATTGCCTTAAACGCAAAAACTGTAGCAAGTTTTTTGACTGACTCACCTTTTTCGGGTTTGGGCGATGGCAGTCCCCGCAGTTTTGCTAGTCTTTAATGAAGCGGCATTGATACTGCTCTCGCATTCGTCCAGAAAACTGGCGGCGGCGGCAGTGTTTTCTGGACGCTCTCCGGTGAGGCAAAACTGTGCCTGAGTGCGGAAGAAAAGTTGGGAAAGGATGCTATCCCCGGATTGGGAAAACGACACCTTCATAGAGGACTATTAGTGTGCTGTATCTAGCGGAAGTACAAAAACAGAGAAGCGGCTTTGGTCTCGGTGGCGGTAAGGCTGAACTGAAACTGCTAGCTTGTCAGCGGGGCGAACACAACTGGAGCGCCGTACCGGGCGATGACGCGATCCCAGTTGAGGAAGCTAATAAGTTTAACGACGGCACCCTGGTGCTGGTGGAGTTGAGCGCTAGCAAGCAAGTGCAGCGGATTCAGGAGGCGGCTCGCCAGTTGGTGAGCATTCTCCAAAATTTCTCGCGCTTGCAGGACAAGTTTAAGGATAAGGAAGAGGAAATTGAGCAGTGGAAGGCTTCTCTGACTTTTTCGAGTCAGGAGCTCAATCGCCGGGAAATGGAAATGCAAGCCCGCGAAGAGCAGTTGGCTCAAATGGAAGATGAGTTGGAGCGGCTGGAGGCTCAGCGCTCGGAAATTGAAAATACTCGCGATGAGGCGAATCGACTGCGAGAAGATGTCGATCGCTCTCGTGCGGAAATGGAGACGGCTTGGGAACAGTTGCGGGGTGAGCAGCAGCAAGTGGCGTCTCAGCAGTCTCAGGTTCCCCAAGGGGCTGCGATCGACTCCGAGCAAGCCAGGCGGATTCAGGATTTGATGAACCGCCTTGGAGGGGCAATTTCTTCGGCCCAAGGCGTGCGAGAACAACTGAATCAGTCTTTTGGTGTTGTCGGTGCTCAGCAGGCAATTCTGGACGTTCACTGGCAGCAGTTGGAACAAAAACGGGCAAATGCTCAGCAGCAGCAAGAAGAGGTCGATCGACAAAATCAGAGTCTCCAAAGTCGCTGGCAGGAGTGGTATCAATCTCAAGATGCTTTGGCGCAAGTTCGGGCGGATCTCAAAGGGCAGCAAAGTACCCTCACCGCTAAGCAGGATCGGGCTGAATCGATGTCTTTGCAGGTGCGGGCTGTTGAGGATCTGTACCAGCAACTTTCTGGACTCGCCTCTGCTTCGGGTGCTGCGGTTGCCGAGCAGGTAGTAGATGTGTCAGCTCTTGAGAAGATGTCGGTTGAGGATCTCCAGGGGCTGGTGCAACACCTGCAACAGGATTTGGAAAAGGTGTTCCGGTTTGTTAACGATCAAGAGGAGGAGTTGACTCTCCAGCGGGAGACGATCGAGGAGCTGCAAGCGAAAATTCAAGCCGCTTCGGAGTACGATCGCATGGCTTTGGAAAATGAAATGGCAGATGAACTCGAAAGCTATCAGATGCTGAATGAAACTCTGGTGGGACAGCGCCTCCGCTTGCAGGAACGGGAGGATGTTTTGAAGCAGCATCAGGCGGTGCTGTGGCGCCGCTTGGGTACTGCTAATGCTCCAAAACAAGGGGGAGGAGATATTGATTTGGGACCGATCGTCTCGCAGCTCAATGCTGTGCGCCAGCAGCAAAGCGCAGAATTGCTCATGTTGGAAAACGAAATTCAGCAGGTGCGGGATTCTGCCTCTCAAATTGAAGCAAATGTCAACCGCCAAAATGGGGAAAGTGAGGCGAAACGTTACGAACTTAAGCAGTTAGAACAGAATTTGTTTAACCAGAAAGGTGCAGTGGCTGAACTCTGGGGCCGGGTGAATGTTTATCAAGAAATGTTGCAGCCGGTTCAGGATAATTTGAAGGGGCTGCGCCAAAAGCTGGAAGCGGCGGCGGGGGAACTCGATCGGGTTCAGGAGACTGGAGAGCAGCAAGATCGGGTAGTTTCTGATTTGCGACAAGCTCTTTCGAGTTTAATGACGGCTTAAAGTTTAATATCCAAAATTATCGCAGAATTTTCAACTCGGGCGATCGCTCCCCCAGGAAATGGATCGGTTTGCGATCGGTTGGGGGCTGCAATTAAGCCGGTCAGTTTTTCGACGCTTTCAAAGCTGGGTGCTGATGGTAATATTTGTTGCAGTAGCTGCCGCATTGCTCGCCGCTGCAACGCTAGGGGTGCTTCTCGCAAAATCGGGCGATCTAAGTTGACGGGAAGTTGATAATTTACCTGCGGGCTGTCTGCAATTGGAGATATTGCTCGCTGTAGCAATTCGCTGGCTGCAAGTTCGAGGTATTCTACGTCGGCGCGCAGGAGTTCGGCTGTTTGAGCTAGGGCTTGTTGGGCTTTTGGGTTGAAATGAGTTTCTAAATAAGGCAATAATTGCGATCGAATTCGGTTGCGGGCATATTTCAAGTCTTGATTTGTGGAATCTTCCCAAATTGGTAGTTTTTGCTCTTGACAAAATTGACCTGTTTGCGATCGAGTTATTTCGAGTAACGGACGAACTAAAGAGATTTTCGATTGGGGATTTTCATCCTGATTTTCCAGTCGAAAATCGGCAAGGGGGCGATTCCAGGTGAGTGCAGAAAGTCCGTCGGCGCCGCTACCGCGAATCAGGTTGTACAGGAGTGTTTCGGCGCGATCGCTGGCTGTGTGGCCTGTCACTATGTAGGGGTAGTTGCGGGCGATCGCAATTTCGGTTAAAGCTTGATATCGCCACTGTCTGGCGGCTGCTTCAGTTTTAGGGATGCGATCGGCTGTTGCCAAATAATAGGATATTCCCCAGTTTTTAGCTAGTTGTTCTACATGATTTGCCGATGCTTCCGAGTCAGAACGCCAGCGGTGATCGCAGTGAGCAATCGCTAGATTCCAACCCCATTTTGGCTGCAAATCTAGCAGTATTTTAATTAAGCACAAAGAATCTTGTCCGCCGGATACTGCTACTAACAATCGCTGATTTGAGGGCAATATTTGTCGGTGCAGCAGCGTCCGGTGCAGTTGAGCGTGGAGGTGCGTCCAATTGGAAGATTCAGCCATGAGAGCATTTTTTCACGAATCGCAAAAAATCATTAGTCATTAGCGATCGGTCATTATAATCAAGGATGCAATCATCATAATTCTCAACTCAAAACTCTCAACTTAAATTCAAAATATTTCCCTTCCTCTCTGTCCTAAGTAGCCGCTTAGCTCCACATTCCTAAACTGTGGGGGTGGCTGTCTGGATATCTAGAAATAGGAAAATTATTACTTATTGGTGTTGAGTCGCTGAGATTTAATTGCTCATCTGTATCGGTTTGCTGCGAGCTATTTTCATCAGATTTGTGGGCGCTCTCTGATTCTTCCGAGGCGGCAGGAAGGGCTTTTTGTTCTGACAAATCATGTTCGGGGCAGAACTCCAGACGCATCCTCAGTTTGCCTTTTATCCAGGATTTTCCGGCACTTAAAACCTCGCAATCCATGCCGTCTGAGAATAATTGATCTTCTACCAATCTTGACTGCATAATAGTCGTGAATTCGCTGACTTTGAAGGTACATTGATACATCAAAGCGCTGCCGGGAGCAGACAAAACATCGTCTTCTTTCAGAAATATTTGTGAGTCGTCCATATCAATTGTCATTTTAATGAAGAAGGAAGAAGGAAGAGGGAAGAAGGAAGAGGGAAGAAGGAAGAAGGAAGAAGGAAGAAGGAAGAAGGAAGAAGGAAGAAGGAAGAAGGAAGAAGGAAGAAGGAAGAAGGAAGAAGGAAGAAGAATGCCCTTCGACACTTAAAAGCGAACGATTTAAAGCGAACGATTACGCTCAGTGCGCCGCTTCGCTCACAAACCGCTTCAGGAAGAAGAAGAAGAAAGAAGGAAGAAGAAGAAGGACTAAAGTCCTCACTACAAACATTTTGATTGTGGTTTGTAGTGAGGACTTTAGTCCTAAAATTTTGGAAGGACTAAAGTCCTCACTACAAATACCCTATTCTTGGATTTATACTGTGATTCTGTGGCTGATTGGTGTCTCAGAAATTAGAAAAACCAACCGTAGGAATGTAAACCTTTGCCTAACAGATTAACGCCTAGATAGCAAATCCAAACTACCACAAAACCTGTGGCGGCTAAAATTGCTGGGCGTCTTCCCTGCCAGCCGCGAGTAATTCGGGCGTGCAAGTAGGCTGCAAATACCAACCAAGTAATCAGCGCCCAAGTTTCTTTCGGGTCCCAACTCCAGTACGAACCCCAAGCTTCGTTCGCCCAAACCGCACCGGCAATAATCCCAATAGTCAGTAAGGGAAATCCTAAACCGATGATGCGATAGCTAATGTTATCAAGAGTGGACGCTAGATTCAATCGCTGGGGCGAGAGAAGTTCTGCGGTTTGAGTTTGGGCGGTTGATGCGGTTTGAACTGTTGCTAATTCGAGGACTGCGGTGGTGCCCAAACCGTTATTGTTGGAGTTGAAAGACGGTTCGCTGAATGCTAATGCGCTGTCGGCGACTGTTGCTGAAATTTGAGCTTCGGGGTTTTGAGCGCGTTGGAGGCGGTAGTTGCCGTTGCGGTTGCCGTTGGTGCCGAAGGAACTCCCGGTGAGCTCGATTTTTTGACCGCGGGTGACGATTAAAAATGCGATCGCCAGTAATGCTCCTACCATTAAAGTCGAGTAGCTGAGCATCATGACGCTCACGTGCATCATCAGCCAGTTTGATTTGAGGGCGGGCACTAGCGGTTCTGCCGATTGCATGGTTGCGGGCAGAGTCAGGGCTGCAAAGGCTGATATTGCCATTGCTACGGGGGATGTGGCTACTCCTACCAAGCGCGATCGGCTCATGTTTTCCGCGAATAGGTGGATGGCGGTGATTCCCCACACTAGGAAAAATAGGGATTCGTAAAGGTTGCTGAGTGGGAAGTAGCCGGCTTCTATCCAGCGAGAACCGAGTAAAGCGGCGATGGAGAGGTTGGCGACGGCCATTCCTGCGGTTCCTAGGGCGCCCAAGTAGGGAATGCCGGGGAAGGCTGCGCCAACCCAGTAAATGAGCATTGTTGAGAACAAAACTGCGAAGGAGATGTTGTCCAGCCAGTTCTGGAGTACGACCAGATCCATAAAAATTACTCCGGTAATGTTTTTACTTATTTTTGCTAACTACTCGATCGTACTGGCGTTCGCGAGTTTTGGGTTTGGAATTTGGAATTTTTGTGGCAATTCTGGGTATATGAATTTTAGGAGAGGACGATCGTCCTCTCAAACTTTCGTAAAATTTGGCTACAGTCGATCGCCCGCACAGTCGCTTCACTCAAACAAATCTTGATTACCAAGGATTGCCAATCATTCTAAAAGCCGACCAATAATAGGGATGAGAGAAATTCGGAGTTTTCGTGGAGGCCAATTCCGGGGGTAGCAGCACATTACCAGCGGAAGTACGCAGCATTCCCCCTTCAATGCGGACATTTTGGCGCAACATCGCTAATTGCGCTTGTCGCAGCGCTTCTGTTTTAATCGGAGCAGTTCTCAATTGCCCGTAAAACTCCGCCATCAATCCCAAACTGCCCTCGTCGCTGACATACCAGAGAGTTGCCATAGCCGATTTTACCCCGGCTTGCACGGCTAAGCCGCCAAAGCCCAGCTCGGCATCCCGATCGCCCACAGCAGTCCTGCAAGCGCTCAAAACTAACATTTCAACTTGCGGGCTGTGCCAATTCATTTGCCGCAACTGATCCAAACGCAATTTAGTATCCCACAACTGAATAAAGGATTGGCTGGGATCTCCCGATCGAAATTCGGCGTGAGTAGCCAAGTGAATCATCCCAAAAGGCTGCTGCTGGCGCTGCGATTTTAAATTTGCCAGGGTGAAACTTTCGTTTAAAAAAGACTTCCCGGGCCACTCCTGCGGGGTGATTGTCGATACTTCGATTTCCACCGCAGGTAAAGGATTCATATCTGGAAATTGCGACGCCCCCATTGCCAGAACTTGGGTATTTTTGAAATTGGCGGGGCTGGTATCTGTCAAGCTCAGACTCGGCATCGAGCCGACACTGTAACGTTCTATCAGAAAGCCTTTGCCGTCGTGCAGGGCGGCCATCGGTATCGATCGCAACCCCATATCTGAGATAAAAGATAAATTCTGAATGCCTTTGGCTTGCAGTTCTGCTTCGAGCGGCGCTACCAGCCACTGGTAGAGCTGCTGGGCCAACGGTAAATAACTTTTAGTATTGCGCTTTACCGGGTTAGTCAGTTCGTTGCGAAATCTCCGAACAGCTTCCATTACCTGGGCCTGAGAGGTTCCAGAGATGCGTACTCTAACGGGCACGCCTTCGGGGGTGATCACCATCAGTTCCAGTTCGTCAGAGCCTTGAATTTGCTGTTCTACGCGCAACAGGGGCGAACTGTTGTAGGGCCGATCGAGTGTAGAACCCTTGGGGACAAAGCTCATATAGACGAGAGCCGGTTTGATGCCTGTGGCTTGTTGGACGGCGCGAAGGGTATTTTGGGCGTCTTCTAGGGTGGCGATCGTATTTGTGGATGGCAAATTTAGGTAATCGACAAATTCGCTGGTAAATCTGTCCTCTACTGGAAAAATCAGGGCGCTGGGGTTGGTTGGCAAATTGGCAGCGTCAATATTCGGCGAAGCCGGAGGTAAATTGCGCTGTTGCAAGGAATTAGCTAGCTGGTTTTGCTGTTGCAGCAAGCTGGGGGAAAATAAAGGATTTGCGATCGGCTGCTGGCTGACTGCGAGAGCCGGTGTTGGTATCGGTGCGAGATCGATCGGCCCGGCAGCAGGCAGAACAGGTATCTGGTTGAGTGAAACTGCCGGAGGTGCGATTGTTGCTGATACCGGTGCTGGAGTTTGAGTAATTGTCGGCACGATCTGCAAATTTGATACCGGTGCTGGAGTTTGAGTAATTGTCGGCACGATCGGCAAATTTGATACTGCTGCTGGCGTTTCCGTAATTGTCGGGGCGATCGCCGCCCGCCGTGAGAATGCGGCCCTCGCAGGCGATGATCTCGGTGCCGGGGCCAATGACAATGGTGACGCCGTCTTGCGTATCAGGATTGCCCGCCTTGCCGATGGCGGCGATGCGGCCATCGCGCAGGCCCACATCGGCTTTGCAGATGCCGGAATGATCGACAATCAGCGCATTGGTGATCACCGTATCCATGGCGCCAGAGGCCCGCGACATCTGCGACTGCCCCATGCCATCGCGGATCACCTTGCCGCCGCCAAACTTCACCTCCTCGCCAGGAATGGTGAAATCCTTTTCCACTTCAATGATGAGTTCGGTATCAGCCAAGCGCACCCTGTCGCCAGTGGTCGGCCCATACATGGCGGCATAAGTGGCGCGGGAGAGTTTGGTCATGGTTCTTCTTTCTCCTCACCCACAAGAGTGAAGGTTCTCAATCCTGCCGCCTGCTGGTCGAACGTATAAGTGGTGTCTGCCCCGGCCGCCTCATTGAGCGCCGCGATAAGGCAATCGCCGAAACTAATCCTCTTTATGTCGAAATACCGAACCGCCAGCATCACTGCGGGCCGGTTTTCGATGGTCAATTCCTCGCGCGTGAGGAGATCGAGAAACACCCCGATCAAGCTGTTTCTGGACAGCTTAAAAATACTTTTCAGCGCCCAGGCGATCTCGGCCAGAACAACGACATTGACATACACACCGCCAAAGCCCGCTCCAGACAAAAGGTCGAGCGCTGCCCGCCGTTGCCGCGGACTATCTTCGACATAGAGCCGAAGCAGGACATTGGTATCGGCAGCGATCATTCAGCGGCCTGGCTGGCTTTTGCCTTCCGCCATTCCTGGAATTCGTC
>JANNOR010000226.1:0-3996 GCA_031399265.1 Cyanobacteria bacterium SOY_34_metabat_3
GAGTTTGTTTTTTATTATCGCTGCTTGAGTGTCAGTGTTTGAGCTTTGGTTGGGTGAATCGATTGGAGATTTGAGATTAAAGAATTGGAGGATTGAAAACAAGCTACCTCACGGATGAATCTGGGGACTGGCGATCGGATACTATGTTTTTGATTTCTGCACGGATGAATCCGGGGGCTCGTTCCCTCGCTGCTTTCCGTCAAGTTCTGATGCTCCGGATCTATTCTGGCAAATGCCTCTGGCGAGAGATGCCGCCGCAGCCAAAACCTGCAATCGGATAAATGGCATACTGGATAGATTTGGTGGTAAAATGATATTTAGTAACTCCCATCGGTGTTGAAGTTTCAGAAAACGTGAAACTGGCCAGTCGATATGACTGTGCCTTCCGATGTAAAACTCAAAGTACGTTACTGCAAACAGGCCATATTTTAAGCAAGTTACACTGCGCAGGAGAACTGACAAATGCTACAGCGCAAAATCTATCAACTCTGTTGTGATGGTCGTGAGGTTTCTATTTTTCTTCGAGATCAGCAACGTTGGATAGAGCGCGCTCGTATCCTAGATATTGAAGGGGATCTAGTCACGCTGCGCTACGAAACCGACGAAGAAGACGAAATTAGCTCCTGGGAAGAAATGGTGCGTCTAGAAAGTATTGGAGCTGTGTCCCAGAAGTTGGCTTCGGTGTCGAGAACTAACTGCGAACCCCTAGTTTCTGACGATTGTCCTGAAGCTGAACAAATTCGCAACTATCCGGACTTGAATTTAGATTAGTTTTCAGCTTGTGTCTGGGCGCACAAGCAAAAATTAGGGTTGGGGAAATAACTTCCCTCCCCCTTTTTTTGTCTTCTTTATTGGTCTGTTTCCCCGTCTAGGAAAAGTTCGGACTCCGGTATCGCTTCAAACACCGGACAGAAACCGTCGGGGGTAACTTTAAAGCCAAACAAAGCACTGGACTGGCTCCAACAGCGCTGGCCGCGGTAGTGCTGGCAATTGCCACAGCACTCGAGGTTGGATTGAACAGCACTGCGTTGAAACAGCAGTTCTCGCTGGGAGATGCCGCGCAGTACCAGTTCTTCGCCTTGCCAGCGCGCTTCTACTAAACCGGTATCGGCAAAATTTGCCCATCGAGGATCGGCTGCAATCGGACTCGGCAAGCTAATTGCTACCTCTGTCCCCAATTCGCTGAGTTCTCCCTCATAGTTAGTTTCCCCGATCGCGGGCTGCAAAAACATTTCCCCGATCGGCAATTCGACAACTGTGCCAACCGCCGGAGTATGCAACTGATAGCGGTTTCGCAGCTCGTCCAAGTTAGCCAAGTCAGCCAAATATGCAGGGGAACCGTGGATCAAAATTACGTGCTGCGGGCGCAAATTGTGGATGAGCTGGGTAGTTCCCGGGCCGTCGCAGTGTTCGGATAGCAGATAAGTTTCGATGCTTCTGATTCCAGATTCGCAACCGTTGGCCAGCCATTCCCGGACGGGATATCCGGGTTTTTGAGGTGCGAGCAAAATCCAAGGAATTGTTCGATCGGCAACGTACAAACCCAAATCAGCAAACTTGTCTGTAATCAGAATACACGGCGCGGCACCCAACCCGGGGCGCCCTTCGGCAGACAGTCGGCGGACGCGGGGCTTCACTCTTTCATCCCAAAATAGGGGTTGGTGCAGAGCAAAATTTTGGACAGCGGTGGGAAACTGGGGCAGCAGTTCCAGATAAGCGTCGCACCCGTCGGCGACAGTGCCGTCTACCCAAATATCCAAGTCGCGGCCCGTGAAGTAGTGGTGGCTGCGTAGCAACATCAGCAGTTCTTGACCCAAACCGAGGGCTGGTGCCGGCAGTAGTACCGAGTAGCCGTCGGCGATCGCGCGGTGGATGCGATCGGCCAACTGATTTTCCAGTTGCCGACGGTGAGGGTGTCGCGCCGTGCCGTAACTGCCTTCGACAATCAGCACGTCCGGCTTCATACCCCTGAGTTCTCCCAGCGGCAAACCTTCTACCAAACGAGAATTGGACAGAAAAAAGTCGCCGGTGTAAACCAGGGTGTAGGTGCGGTGGGGCGCTGCGTAAGTCAACAGCACAGTGGCCGCTCCGGGCAAATGGCCTGACGGGAACAACTGCACGCTCAGTCCCGGGCACAGTTCGATCGGCGACTGCCAGGGCAGGGCTTGACAGAAATGCGACTCCGGCTCAGCAGCCAGGGATGGCCAGTTGAGCGGTAGCAGTCGCGCTGTCACTTCGCTGCCGTAAATTGGCAAGTGGGGGAAAGATTGATGAAGTGCTAGCAAACCTCTGGCGTGGTCGGAGTGGGCGTGGCTGCACACCACAAAATCGGCTGGCAGCGATCGATCGGGTGTCGCTGACAGTGGTGCGATATCTTCTAAACCGCAGTCGAGTAAAATACGGTGCGGCCCCATTCGCACTAGCAGACAGACCCCTTCCTGTCCGTGTCCTGCGCCGTAAGGTAAACAATCAAGATCCATCACTGCGGTTAGCTCTCTCCTTTGCGCGAAACTTGTAGTATCGCCAGCCAAATTGAAATATCGACTTCCGTCGCGGGTTCAGAAATCTGGTCTTATAGACGAATAGACTTTGTTGTCGCTCTCGGCCCCGGTCAAAAAGTCGATCGAGTCAAGTTTTGGTGCGACAGCTTTGGAATTCAATTTGTCCTCTCCGGCTTCCGTCGTGACCTGAAAGTAATTGCACTCAAAATTTGAGGCAGCGCCAGGAACCCGAAAGCGCTTTTGTGAAGGCCTGATGGGCTTTCGACAACTTAATGCTACTGGTTCTTGGATCAAAACTTACATTTTATTGCACATTGTAAAAGAAGCGAACTCGGTCTCATAAGCTGACTCTTAAACCTTTTTTTTTACAATTTGCGCCTGCTAAAAGCTCCCCTTTTTTATGAGAAGATTTTAATTCAGCAGCCCAAGGATGTTGACAAAACTTTACAAATCTTCATCGTTCGGATTTTGGGGGCGGTGTATAGTCCAATAATCAAAACTCAGAAAACCGGACTCGTGTTACCTAACTGCTGCTGTCAGGGCAGATAGGGACTTTATGAGTACGATCGGTTTCTTTGTAAAAGTTTGATACATTTTTCTAAGCAAACCTTGTGGCTATCCAGGAGAGAGTTTAAATGGCTTTTGGACCTGCATCTCAATTGGGCGTCGCCCTATTTGAAGACACAGACCCCTTTCAGTTGTGGCCCGGACGCTCGGATGAGGAAGCCGCAACCGTAATTCAAGCAGTGTACCGACAAGTTTTGGGCAATGCTTACGTGATGGAAAGCGAAAGGCTTTCGGTTCCCGAATCGCAGCTCAAACGCGGCGAAATCAGCGTCCGCGAGTTCGTGCGCCAAGTCGCAAAATCCGAGCTTTACCGATCGCGCTTTTTTGACGTTTGCCCGCGCTACCGCTATACCGAGCTGACTTTCAAGCACCTGTTAGGTAGAGCACCTGATGGTTACGAAGAAACCAAGCATCACAGCGGCATCCTCGATGCAAGCGGTTTTGAAGCTGATATCGATTCCTACATCGACAGCGACGAGTACCAAAATGCTTACGGGGAAGACACGGTACCGTATTACCGCGGCTACAAAACCCAGACAGGTAAGAACATGGTTGGTTTTACCTATATGTTCCAACTGTTGCGCGGTGCTTCTAGCAGTGACTTGAAAGGCAGTTTGGCAGGCAAGAGTGCCAAATTGTACAAGCACGTAATTCAGGAAACACCGCTGGCTATAATCGCTCCTTCGGGCGGTTCCGACGGCTGGTCGTTCCAAGACTCGCCCAGCGGTGCTCGGACTCGTCACGGAGCTGGCGCTGGCGATGAAGGCAAGGTCTACCGGATCGAAGTTACGGCTTACCGATCAAATGTAGTCAACCGCGTCTCCAAATTCCGCCGCAGCAACCAAGTGTATCTGGTACCTTTTGACAAATTGTCTCAAGAATACCAGCGGATTCACCAAATGGGCGGCGTGATTGCTAGCATCACACC
>JANNOR010000235.1:0-31656 GCA_031399265.1 Cyanobacteria bacterium SOY_34_metabat_3
CCGTCATTGGGAGGAGTCCATTCTATCAGAGTAGATTGCTGGGAAAGCGGAGATTTTAGCTTGTCAACTAACTGAGAAACCCGATCGCACGCTTGGCCGTAAGCCTGGGCCAAATCTACCCCAACACCCCGCAAATCCGCATAGGCGATCGCCCAAATCTTGCGTTTCACCTGATCGAAAATCAGCAAATTATCAACCTGCATCCACAACCCATCCGGCAAATCATTCTCGCTGGCTGGATGCACGGGAACTCGCGGTTCAATCCACTTAATTAACTCATAACCCCAAAACCCAAACAACCCGCCAATTCCCGCTGGTAACTGCGGCAATTTCACCGGTTGATAAGACTGCAAACATTCAGTTAAAGCCACAAACGGATCGCCCGTAAATACTTTTTCGGAACCATCGCGGTAAACTTGAGTTGTTCGATCGCCCTTAGCCTCCAAAATCCACAGCGGATCGCACCCCAAGAAACTATAACGCCCAATTTTTTCCCCACCTTCGATCGACTCCAGCAGAAAACTGTAAGGTTGACCCGCGCACACCCGATACCAAGCAGAAACTGGGGTATCTAAATCAGCCACCCATTCTTGATAAACAGGGACAAAATTGCCTTGTTTTGCCAGTTCTGAGAATTGTGAGAAATTTGGAAATATCATATATATAGCTTTGTTATACAATCAATAAAGATAAGACGGAAAATAACATCCCGCAGGCTGTTGATAGTCGCCAATTGCCATCACCGCCAGGGGCTTGAGGGCGCGCAGCCCCTCTTGCAAGCACCAGCGAAACAAACTTGCGTAACGCACGGGTAAGTGAAAACAAAGCACTTCTGAGGGATTGTATGCAGCAGCCCCCAACAGCAAAGCCTGCATATCCGCTTCTGTTTCGGCGACGCTGTGACCGACAGTAGACACCGCACAAGTATAAGCTACAATTCGACCTTGTTTTGTGGCAACTAAGGGAGAAAGGTTATTCAGGGCGTATTTAATCTCGTTAGTTCGATCGCACCCATACACTCTCTTGCACAAAGCCTCACATTCCCCAACATCCTGACTCTTCAGCGGGCGCACCTCCAGCCCGTACTGCGGCTGGCTGCGAAACTTCCCTTCCACCAACAGCAAAGGTTCCTTCACTTCAAAACCCAGAGACACGTACAGCGACAGCGACGCCATGTTAAAAGATTCTTGCACCAAACGAATGCCGGGAGCCTCCTTTCCCCTCGACCGCAAGGCTTCCATGATTTTTCTTCCCGTTCCCTTACCCTGAAAAGCGCGATCGACACTAACGGGCGCAATGCCACGAATCGGGTTGCGTTCGTCCATAAAACCGCAGCCGACAACCGCACCCTCGCTTTCGGCTACTACGTCAAAAAACAATGGACTGTCAATCAGCAGGCTAATTATTTCGGTTGAAACATCCAGCGTTGGAAAATCTGTACTAGGGAATTGATGCCGATCGGAAATACCTTTAAAAGCTTCATAATTAATGCGAGAGCAAACATCAATATCCGCAGAAGTTGCGCGCCTGATTGCGAGATTCATTGTTAATTTAATTATTAATTTTTTTAATATTTGAAGTTGGCAGTTGCGCTTGGGCGATATAGAAAAAGCCTCTCTCGCCCAAGCGCTACTACCAACTTCAAAATTCAAGCTGAGCTTGGAACGAACTACTACCCGATCGAGCTCAGCTTAACAGTCATTAGATATCTTGCTATCGTCAAATTCACCTCGCGCAAGTCCTCCTTCTTAAGGGGGGAAGCAAGAATAATCTTGCCCCCTCCCCTTAATAAGGGGAGGGTTGGGGTGGGGTGCATTGTATTTTTGCAAGAGTTCTATTGTTTAAGGATCGTAGGTCTTTTTACCGGTGAACTTCACCTTTATCGGATCGGGATTGCTGCCAATATTGCGGTCAATCTTACCGTTGTATGGACGACCTTCGTTCACCTTCTCAGGGAACACGCCATCCTTGGGATGCAGGTACTCAGTAGCACCGTCGGGAAACACGCGGTAAATCTTGTAGTTCGAGATTTTGAATTTTGCCCGCAGTTGCTGGCCGCCCAAAGCGATACACTGCTCCTTCCGAGGCAGATACAGCAAGTTGTCGCCTTGACGCATAATCGCAGCGCCACCTGTCGGCATTTCAAACACCTGTTCCTTGGGGCTAGTCCAAGTGATCGCATACTTCTCTTCAACTAGCGCCTTGGTCAGCAAGCCGCCGGTGCTGCCGCCGAAAAGAGGGGGTTGTCCAGTGAGTTCTTCTGCCATAAACATATCCAAAGGATTTTTACGGCATCCTATCATCATGGCGCGACGCTGATGTCGAAATCGTAAGGAAAGTTAACAGTTTTTGCGCGATCGATCTTTTCTGATAATTGGTAATTGATAATTAATAATTGATAATTGCTACTTTCTCGCCAAGTTAGAAAATAGAATTATCCCACACTCTCCCAGCGTCTTCACAGATTCGATCGACTTTTACCGTCTCAAGACTTGTGCGCGGGAGACTTAAATCGTGCCCGGCAAATTACCGGCAATCCAGGTGTTTTATCAGGACTTGCATTCTGGATGCTGCGAACCTATTTGACGATCGTCGTTCGCAAAAAACATAATATCAGACGGCGCGCCCTGAATCTGTCTCCCCGCATCGCCTGGCGCGGCAAATACAGCAGGGTGGCGGTTGGCGGTGAGATGGCAAGCAGAAGCGGGTTCTGCGGTAAACGCTTTTCTGTGTTATCCTGTACCGGGCGATCGAGTTACTCGATCGCAAACCCTATTTTTTGCGTAATTTTTGTGAAGGAACGCCACCGGCACGGTACAAAAAAAAGTCGTCACCTAAGTAATATCCGCACCGTGTACCCGACAACTAGATTTTACTCGCAAGTAATATGCGTAGTGTATCCCTGCAAAGAGATTTTTGATGAAAGTAAAGCGTACCCGATCGAGTCGTCCCAAAAATAGGTATTTCTGCGACTGCTTTCCCAAACTTGCGATCGCTAGCTACTTATCTACTTCCTCACTTGAATTATTAATTTTTTATAAATTTAATTTACAGCGATCTGCGTAATGCTCTAATCTTTCATTAAAAGGTTGTTACACTCGCGTAGCAAAAACGAAAAATAAACAGTGGCAATTGCTCGATCGCTCCACCTAATCTTAAAAAACACCTTTAAATACGTAAGTAATTTTCTAATTGTCCGTTCGCTAGATACACGATCGAACCTGCTGATTTACGTAGCGGTCGATCGCCCGCGATCGATATTGGTTCGAGATGTGGCATTCTATAGGTAAGAATTGATTATAAACTGGGAAGGATTAACTATGCTGCCAGCTTCAGGAATTTCTGGTTACGACTTAAAAGAACTGATTCACCAAGGAACTAACACAGTTATTTATCGGGCAGTATCCGCAGCAGACAAACAGTTAGTCATTCTCAAAGTTTTAAACACCAACTGTCCCAGCCTAGAACATATCGCCCGCTTCAAACACGAACATCAAATTACAGAACATCTTGACTCTCAATACATCATCAAAGCCTCTCGACTCGAAACTCATCAAAACTACTTAGTATTAGTATTAGAAGATATTGGAGGGCTATCCCTAAAAAAATGGATAAGTCCTAGCGATAATTCGTCGCAATTAGCTGACCGCGAAGCCGACAATTCAGCCGCGATTGCTACAAATTATAAATTATCGATCGCCGATTTTTTAAACGCAGCCGTACCGCTGGCGAAAGCCTTAGTATTCCTGCATCAAAATCAAATAATTCACAAAGACATTAAACCGCACAACATTATCATAAATCCCCAAACAAAGCAAGTGAAAATTGCTGATTTTAGCATCGCTTCGCGGTTGAGAAAAGAACAACCAGACTTAAAAAATCCCGATCGCCTCGAAGGAACTCTAGCCTATATGTCCCCCGAACAAACAGGGCGCATGAACCGTTCCATCGATTACCGCAGCGATTTCTACTCTCTCGGCGTCACCTTTTACGAATTGCTCGCAGGACAATTACCGTTTGCCAACAGCGACCCGTTAGAAATGGTACACTGTCACATAGCCAAACAGCCCGTTCCCCTTCAGCAATTAAATCCAGAAATCCCCCCAGTTTTGGCGCAAATTGTGGCAAAACTCATGGCAAAAAATGCCGAAGACAGGTATCAAACTGCAACAGGATTGTTAGCAGATTTAGAACTCTGCCAAAATCAAAATTTGAGTGTAGGTACAATTTCAAACTTTATTCCCGGACAACTCGATGCGATGAGTCAGTTGTCAATATCTCAGAAACTCTACGGGCGAGAAACCCAAATAGCCCAACTATTACAAGTATTTGAGCGAGTCAGCAAAGGCAGCGGTGAAACAGTCCTAGTCAGCGGCTATTCCGGCATCGGAAAATCTGTCTTCGTGCATGAAATTATCCCCAATATAACACAGCAGCGCGCTTATTTCATTTCCGGTAAATTCGACCAATTCAAGCGGAATATACCCTACGCTTGTTTTAATCAGGCTATACGCAACTTTGTACAGCAAATTTTAATGGAAAGCCCGACTCAGCTAGCAGTATGGCGGCAAACACTACTCAAGGCTTTGCAGAAAAATGCTCGAATTGCGATCGATGCCATCCCCGAATTAGAATTGATTTTAGGCCCGCAACCAGACGTACCAAAACTCGGTGCCATTGAAACTCAAAACCGCTTCAACCGAGTGATGCAGCAGTTCATCCAAGCAATCGCCACTGCGGAACATCCCTTGGTACTGTTCATGGATGACTGTCAGTGGATAGATGCTGGAACAGTCAATATGTACCAACAAAATTGTCTCAAAAAAATTCCTTACTTGCTGGTTATTGTTGCTTATAGGAATAATCAGGTCAGCGCAACCCATCCGTTTATGCTGGCGAATGAAACAATTAGATCGACCGGAATTACGATCGCCGATATTGAGCTAAAACCCTTAGCAATTTCTGATATAACTCGATTAGTTGCTGACAGCTTGAAATGTTATCCGATTAAAGCGACATCCTTGGGAGAATTACTGCTAAAGACAACTCACGGCAATCCATTTTTTGTGAAACAGCTATTAAACTTAATGTATCAACAAAAAATGCTAATATTTAATCTAACTTCCGCTGAATGGGAGTGGAATATTCAAAAAATCAAACAGCAGAATATTTCAGAAAATGTGGTAGATTTAATGCTGACAAAGATTCAATATCTGTCAGAAAAAACTCAGAAAATTTTGCAGCTAGCGGCCTGTATAAACAACGAATTTAGCCTCGATATATTGTCAGCGTTGAGCGCGCAATCTTTGACTAAAACAGCACAAGATTTGTGGGAAGCGCTGGAAGTAGGGTTGATTTTCCCTGTAGACCGCGCTTATCAACTACCGCAAGTATTTGAGCAGCAGGAATTAGAAAAATTGGGTAATATTGCAAGCAAAGTGCGCTACAAATTTTTGCACGATCGCGTTCAACAAGCCGCTTATCTCATGATTCCTGACTCGCAAAAACAATCCGTGCACTGGAAGCTGGGACGTTTGCTGTTGCAGCGAAGTAGCCAAGTCGAACGCCAAGAACAAATTTTTGATATTGTCAATCATTTGAACTTTGCTCGCGGATCGATCGCTAATTATGAAGAATTTTATGAATTAGCAGAATTGAATTTACAAGCAGGGAAAACTGCCAAAAGTGCTTCAGCTTTTGAAGATGCACTTACTTTTTTTCAAACCGGGTGCGACTGTTTGCCGCTGTCAAGTTGGCAAGATAATTATGCCTTGAGTTTGGCGCTAAATTTAGAACTGGGTGAAGCGGAATATTTAAATGGCAAGAATGATGCAGCTTTAGTAATTTTTGACCGGATTCTGCCTCAAACTCAGACTTTGCTAGAACAGTGTTCGATCGCCGAACTTAAAATAACTTGTCTGCGGATGAAGAATGACTTATCTGCTGCATATAAGTTAGGCATTCAAACTTTAAACTTTTTGGGAATTGAGATTCAACCGTACCCGGATGATGACTTTCTAGCCATCGAATTAGCCAAAACTAAGAGGATGATTGGCCCATCGATCTATAGATTAGCAGATTTACCAGAACTTACCGAACCGCTGCAACTGGCAATTCACCGAATTTTGAAAGAACTTTTCCCCATTGCTTATTTTACCAGTCCCAACGCTCAATTTCTCTGCGCGATGAAGTTTGTGCAAGCGAGTATTCTGTACGGCAATTCGCAGCTTTCGGCCTTTGGTTACACTTTGTACGCCTTTACTTTGGTGAATAAATACCGCGAAATCGAGGCTGGTTGCGCCGCCGGAGAACTCTCGCTCAACCTCTACGAACGCTGGGATAATAAAGAGTTAGGCGCTTGTATTTTCCATATGTGGGGCGCTTTAACTTTACATTACATTAAATATATCGATGAGTGCAAGCCTTTTATGCTAAAAGCCTTCACTAGCGGTTTAGAAACAGGTGCTTATCAGTGGTCGGGATATGCTTCGATTAATTATCTCTGGGTCTGCTTTTTTGGGAACGAATCTTTGGCGAGAGCTACCGAAATTGCTAATAAGTTTATTCCAGTGCTCTCAAAGGTCGATCGCAATATGTTAGCTTATCACTTGCTCAACAAAAATGCGATCGCCCAACTCACCAATCCTCCAGAAACCGCTGGAGAACCCGAAATCTTCATCGACGAACAGCAGCTTTTACAATTTGCCCAAACCAGCGCCGATCTGACCACTGCTTTTGTAATTTATCTTTACAAGCTCACCGTTGCTAATTGGTTTGGCGAGGTCGATCGCGCCTTAGAATATGCTCTCTTGGGCGCGGAATTTTTGAAAGGAGGTGCCGGTCATTTTGTCAACCCGGTTTTTCGCTTCCATCACGCGATCGCCCTAGCTGCTGCTTGCACAAATGCCAGCGAGATCGATCGCCAACTCTACCAAACACAGCTCGCAATTAGTCTGGACAAGTTTCGAGATTTGGCAGAGCATTCTCCTGCAAATTATCTCCACAAATATTCATTAATTCAGGCAGAAATCGCGAGACTGTCAGGAGATAGCCACACAGCAGCGCAACATTATGATTGGTCGATCGCCTCCGCCCTCAAAAATGGCTTTGTCCAAAATGCTGCCCTCGCCAATGAATTAGCTTCCAGATTTTATCTAGCACAAAATCGTTACAATCTAGCCAAAATTTATCTCAATGACGCCCGCTTTTGCTATATCGAGTGGGGCGCAACTGCCAAAGTTCATCAACTAGAACAATCTCATCCCGATTGTTTTAACAAAATCAGCGACGAGCCGATAACGATAACTACAACTGCAAGTACAGCCGCTGATGTCAATATTTTTGATTTAAAAACAGTCATCAAAGCTTCTCAGGCTATTTCGAGCGAAATTGTCTTAGAAAAGCTGTTAAAAAAACTGCTGCATATTATTTTAGAAAATGCTGGCGCTCAAACCGGGTGTATTCTGTTAGAAAAAGACGGATACTTGTTCGTAGAAGTGTCAGATAGCGACCAGCATAATTCTGCAATATTGCAGGAATTGAACTCGATCGACAATAACTGCAAAGTTCCTCTTTCTATCGTTAATTACGTAGCGAGAACTCAGGAACCGCTAGTGCTGATCGATGCCGCAAAAGAAACACTTTACAAATTCGATAGCTACATTCAAACTCATCAACCGAAGTCTGTTTTGTGCGCGCCAATTATATATCAGCGAAAGTCGATCGGTATCGTTTACTTAGAAAACAACTTGGTGGCGGGAGCGTTCACTCGCGAAGGTTTGAAAATTTTGGAAATGCTGACCGCACAAGCAGCAATTGCCATAGCCAATGCGCGTTTCTACGCTGGCGAACAAGACAAATCCCGCCAGTTAGCTGAATCCTTGGAAAACCTGCAAAAATATCAAGTCGAACTAGCCCAAAAAGAAGAGGAATATCGCACTATTTTTGAGAGTGTAGCAGACGGACTTGCGTTAGTAGATATGGAAACAGGAAAATTCGTGGCAGTAAATCCAGTATTCTGCGAAATGTACGGTTATTCTGTGGAGGAATTATTGAACTTACATCCCTCAACTCTACTGCATCCCAAGTACCTGCATCTCTTCGACGAGTTTATCGCAACCGTTACTTCGCGCCAAGAATTTTATTGTCAAACTGTGATGCGGCGAAAAGACGGTACAGAATTTGATATTGAGGTAAGAGCAAAGTTTTTTGAATACAGAGGGAAACCCCATGCTTTGTCAATTAGTCGCGATATCAGCCAGCGCAAAGCAGCGGAAAAAGCTCTACAAACATCTGAAACTCAACTGAGAGAGAAAGCTGAAAATTTAGAAGCTATACTGATCGAACTGCAACAAACTCAAGCACAATTAGTTCAAACTGAAAAAATCTCGCAACTCGGACAACTGGTTGCTGGAGTTGCTCACGAAGTGAACAATCCGATTGGATTTATTTCTGGGAATTTGCATCACGTTCAAGAATATATTGCTGATTTAATTCATTTGGTGAATCTTTATCAAGAAAATTTCCCTGAACCGGGAACAGAAATTGAACGGGAAATTGAATCGATCGATTTAGAATATCTATTAGCCGATTTGCCCAAAACTACGGCGTCAATGAAGATGGGAATCGATCGCATCCGCGACATCATGCAGTCTCTACGCAACTATTCCCGCACCGACAGCCTGGAAAAAAGAGCTGTTGACATCCACGAAGGCCTGGAAACTACTTTAATGATTTTGTCTCACCGGCTCAAAGCCAAGCACAGCAGACCGGCCATTAAAATTATCAAACATTACGGTGATTTACCAAAATTAAGCTGCCATCCGGGACAAATTAATCAAGTATTTATGAATTTGATTGCTAATGCGATCGATGCTTTGGAAGAATCCAATGCGGGGAAAACCTACGCAGAAATCGAACCAAATCCGAATACAATTACAATTTCTACGGTGGGTATTTGCGATAAACAACCGCAAACAATTGACACGATTGTGATTCGGATTGCTGACAGCGGGCTAGGGATGCCGGAATCAGTTAGAGAAAAATTGTTTACGCCTTTTTTTACAACGAAAGCAGAAGGCAAAGGTACGGGATTGGGACTGTCTATTTGCTATCAGATAGTAACGGAAAAACATGGAGGGACTTTGGAGTGTTTGTCATCTTTAGAAGGTGGGACAGAGTTTGCGATTTGTATTCCAATGTGATACTGATTCCGGCAGTGCCGGAATGATATAGAGGACACGGCAGTGCCGTTTCCCTACGGGGATTGCGGACACTCCAAAAGCCCATAGGTGTCAAATTAATCATGAAATTCTTGAAAAATATCGCTTTTCTCTGAGTCTAGATCCCCCTAAATCCCCCTTAAGAAGGGGGACTTTGAGAAGAGTCTTGTTCCCCCCGACCTAAGGGGGGCTCGTTCGGATCTAGATTTAATAGTCAAACCGTAATCTCTGACTGGGCTTGAAGTTAAGTTGACACTCCTTGGGCAATGACTTTTTCCTGCGGGGATTGTGGACATTTAATTTAAACCATCGGAATAGTAAAATGAAATTCACTTCCTCGATCTTTTCCTGCGGAATCTACCCAAATGTTGCCGCCCCAGCCGGCCACAATCTGCTTGCAAATTGCTAGTCCCAAACCGGTACCGCCGGCGCTGCGTCGCAATGCTCCTTCTTCTTGATAAAAGCGATCGAACACAACTTTTAAACTACTAGCCTCTATTCCCCTCCCCGTATCGGTTACGAGGACTTCTACCATCTGAGCATCATTGCATTGAGCTCGCACTGTCACGCTTCCCTGCGGTGTGGTGAATTTGCAAGCGTTATCTAGCAGTTTGGAGAGCACTTCCACCAACCACTCGCCGTCCGCTTTCACTAAGGGCAATTCTGCGGATACTTCGGCGATAATTTTTGGCAATTGCCGATCGACTCCGTTGCGCGATCGTACGCTGCTGAGGGCCAAATCAACGCATTCTTGCAGCGTCAGCGATTCGACATTCCATTTTACTCGCCCGCTTTCTAAGTGAGAAAGTGTTAAGAAATCCTGCACGAGTTTCCGCATTCGATCGGCATCGCCCAGGGCAGTTTCTAACATGATTTGCCGCAATTCGGCGGGCATATCTGGTTCGGAATTCAAACTTTCCAAACACACTTGAATCGTTGAAAGCGGAGTACGGAGTTCGTGTCCGGTGATGGCAATTAAATTGCTGCGAGTGCGGTCTAATGCTTCTAATTGTTGATTTAGCTCTTCTAAATGAGCGTAGGTTTCTGCTTGAATTAAGGCGGCTCCGAGTTGGGTGGCGATCGCCTCTACGAGAGCAATTTCGTCTTCTTCCCAAGGCAAAGCCGATCGGCACTGGTGCATTTCCACCATGCCCAAAACCCGCCCTTGATAAAGCACCGGCACCATTAACCAAGATACGATCTGCCAATTTTTGACAGTTTTTTCCAAGGATTTTGTCTTGACAATCAGCGGATGCTGTGCTGTGTCTTGGATATAAACTCGCTCTTGTCGCGCCACCGCGTCCCTAAATATGGCATTTTCCTGCAACGGCCAAGTCTGATCCAGCAAGGAACTAGCGCCCGGGCGCAAAAACTCGCGATCGATTTTAACCGCCGCATCTGCTGCTTTGCACCGATAAATCAAACAGCGGCTTGCTGATAGGGCTGTTCCCAGTTCAGAGACTGCCACTTCGACGATTTCTTGCGGGTTGAGAGACTGCCGCATTGCCGTTGTAATTAAGTTGATCAGGCGTTCTTTGCGTTCTTGGGCGGCGATCGCGCTGTATGCTTTCAGCAGTTGGTGCTGGCCTGATTGCAAGTAGGTGACTAAGCGTTCGGCAAAAGCGTCGCTCAATTTGGGGCTGGGAATTTTTGAATCTTTTTCCGCACTGCTGTCGGGTTTTCCGGCTTTGGAAGCAGCAGATTTACGCGTTTTTTTCGGTGTTTTGGCGAGATTGTAAGTGGTTCGCGCTCGATCGATCTTTTCTGCCAATTCCGGGCGATATTTGATGATTTTATTCAGCAATAATTCGGCAGCTTTGCAGCTTACCTCGCGATCGAATGTCCAAACTCCTTCAAATCTGCGAGCTTGATCCGTCAACAGCGGATCGCGATCGTCATGATTGTCGATCGGCACAATTTCTTCTTGACAAATCAGACAAGTTGAGTAATGTTGCCCCAGCACCACTAAGTGCCACTCTTTACTTAGCGTGTCCTCCGGTGCAAACGCGACTGTTTCGTGAGATTCCGAGGAATTTTTAAACTCAGTTTCCGGTGCCGATAGCACGTATACCTGAGAAGTTCGATCGGCAATTCGCCGATAGCGGTGAGCTTCTTCGCGGTAGAAGCGCTCTTGCTGAAAGCTGGCAATAACTAACGGTTCCTCGTCGGAACCAGCCAAAACCAAGTCTTCCATCGCGTGAGACAGCGCTGTCATGGAAGATTTGAAATAAATTTGTGCCCGCAGATGGGGCAAAGCTTGCAGGAGTTCTGCCAGTAGCGAAATAGGGACAATCATCTAGCCTTAAGCGTGCATTTTTGCCGATGACAAAACAGGATCGATAGGAGATTGAGATCGATCTCTTTTTAGTATCTGATAAATTTACAGCACTTGGTAAATAAAGTTCAAATTCCTGGACGCATGGGGCTGCTGATTCCCGGCTGCTGCGAAAAATTTTGCCCGCAGCAAGGATAAGTATACGGAGAAACTGGGTTTCTGATGTCGATCGCCCGATCGCACTCCTTGCATTAAAATTAATTGGCCGTTAGTTACAAACTAACGACCAATTATTTTGAGCAATTATCCCAAAAAACCCGGTTTTTACCAAAAAGCTATCAAGAAACGGGGTTTCTGAACTCAGCGCGAGTAAATCAATTATTTTTTTGAGGCGATCGCCCGTGAGTATAAATGCGGAGGCTGCGGTTGTATCAGGCCAGTTCGCCTCCTTCGTCGCTACCGCCGGGAGATGATTTGTAGAGAGCATCTAATTGTTCGCGCGCGTCTTGGACAGTCAGCGAACGCATCACTAACAGCGGCTCATTGACAATGTTTCCGTATTCGTCTAAAAGTTCTGGGTGGGGTACAGCTTGAGATCGAGGATAGGATGCGTAGCGATTATTTGCCCTAAATTGTTGGGGGCGCTGCGACTCCATACCTACGGTGACTAAACTGCGGATTAAGTTACCGACTGCCAGAAATGCCAGAACGGTAAAAGCTAAAATATAAAGCAAATGCAACATTATTTTCTCCTCCGGGCTAAACAGCCACACAGCAATTTACAAATGTGTTTCAGCAAGTAATGACTTATTAACTGGAAATTTGTTTGAGCTTGTCAAGAGAGCCGCCATCTTTCCTCTAGTTGAGAATTTGACTGCCAGTTTAACTTGAACTTGCCTGTTTATTTTCCAGGGGGAGCCGACTGCAACGATCGAAAGCGCGCCGATACTTGCCAGCATTCGGCGAGCAGTCTGTGCCACGGCATCAGTGCTGCGGTTTCAATTGCAACTTGACCTCCGGTTGCTTGAAATAGAGCTTTAGCCGCGCCTACTTCTTGCTGAGACTGTTTGACTCGCGCCAGCAAGTCGGATTGATCTTCGCCGCTCAGAAACGGAATTTCCTCAGTTTCTAAGAGGTTTGCCGATCGCTCGAACCAGTATTTAAAATCCTCTAACAGCGGTTCCAGTAACGCTTTGAGCAATTCTGATTCGGGCAAGTTGGAATTAAGCATGGATTAAAACTGGGTTATTTATTTATTCTAACCTTAAATGCGCTTTACAAATTGTAACATATTTTCTAACAAAAATTCAATAATTTCATAAAAATTAGCAGGTGAGTGTCAAGAAATTTAACAGTGTCAGCAGTTATTTTTGAGTCAAAATCCGCAAATTATGTCAAATTAGTTGGCGATCGGGTAGTTAGAAACCGGGTTTTTTCACGCAATATCTCGTTACAGCCCGCAGATTCGGTAAAAAACCCGGTTTCTGAGCCTCGCAGTGCTTCCCGGAGTCAACTTGTCACCATCAGCGCCATTGCTGTAATTTCCCAGAGTCTCCGCCTGCGGGAAGTCGGCGGTTGCTGTCCCATTCTGAGTAAGATAGAAGCAACTACAACTAAATTAATTGCTAAATTCAGCCGATGTCTAGCTCAGAATCAATTTCCGCTCCAGAAGAGTCCGTTAAGATTGAGTTGCCCCGCACCAGCGAGTCGGAGCAGCTAAAAAAAATTCGCCACACCACCTCCCACGTCATGGCGATGGCAGTGCAGAAATTATTTCCCAAGGCGCAAGTGACAATTGGCCCTTGGATTGAAAACGGTTTCTATTATGACTTTGACATTCCCGAACCTTTTACGGAACAGGATTTAAAAGCCATTAAAAAAGAGATGATCAAAATCATCAACCGCAAATTGCCTGTCACTCGCGAAGAAGTCAGCCGCGAAGAAGCCCAACGCAGAATTAAGGAGATTAACGAACCTTACAAATTAGAAATTCTAGAAGGTTTGATCGAACCGATTACTCTTTACCATTTGGGCGATCAATGGTGGGATTTGTGCGCGGGGCCTCACTTGGATAATACCAGTGAAATCAATGCGAGGGCGATCGAACTCGAAAGCCTAGCGGGCGCTTATTGGCGCGGCGACGAAACCAAAGCCCAGCTACAGCGCATTTACGGCACCGCTTGGGAAACCCCCGAACAGCTAGTAGCTTACAAGCACCGCAAAGAAGAAGCCCTAAGACGGGATCACCGCAAATTAGGCAAAGAATTAGGCTTATTTATTTTCGCCGATGCAGTAGGCCCGGGCTTGCCTTTGTGGACGCCCAAAGGCACTATTTTGAGAAGTATTTTAGAAGACTTCTTGAAACAAGAACAAATCAAGCGAGGCTATTTGCAAGTAGTGACTCCCCACATCGCCAGAGTCGATTTGTTCAAAATCTCTGGACATTGGCAGAAATACAAAGAAGATATGTTTCCGCTGATGGCAGAAGATGCCGAAGCCGCAGCCAACGAACAGGGTTTTGTCATGAAACCCATGAATTGCCCCTTCCACATTCAAATCTACAAAAGCGAACTACGTTCCTATCGAGAATTGCCGATGCGCTTAGCCGAATTCGGCACAGTTTACCGCTACGAACAATCGGGAGAATTGGGCGGTTTGACCAGAGTTCGCGGCTTTACGGTGGATGATTCCCACTTATTCGTGACACCGGAACAATTGGATGCAGAATTTCTGAGTGTGGTGGATTTGATTCTGTCAGTATTCAAGAGTTTGCAACTCAAGAATTTCAAAGCTCGTTTAAGTTTCCGCGATCCAGAAAACTTAGAGAAATACATCGGTTCCGATGAAGCTTGGGAAAAAGCTCAAGGTGCGATCCGCCGCGCGGTGGAAACTTTAGGGATGAACTATTTTGAAGGAATTGGGGAAGCAGCTTTTTACGGGCCAAAACTCGATTTCATTTTCCAAGATGTCTTGGATAGAGAATGGCAATTAGGTACTGTTCAGGTTGACTATAATTTGCCCGAACGTTTCGATTTAGAATACGTCGCCGAAGACGGCACTCGCAAGCGCCCGGTGATGATTCATCGCGCTCCTTTCGGTTCTTTGGAGCGTTTGATCGGAATTTTGATCGAGCAGTATGCAGGCGATTTTCCGCTGTGGTTAGCACCAATTCAAGTGCGTTTATTGCCTGTCAGCAATGAGTTTTTGCCGTTTGCGAAGGAAGTGGTGGCGAAGATGAAAATGCTCGGAATCCGCGCAGAAGCTGATGAGAGTAGCGAGCGTTTGGGTAAGTTAGTTCGTAATGCTGAGAAGGATAAAATTCCGGTGATGGGTGTTGTGGGTGAGAAGGAGGTTGAGGCGAATAGTTTGAATATTCGGACTCGGGCTTCTGGGGAGTTGGGGGCAATTTCGGTTGATGAAGTTATTGGGAGATTGCAGGGGGCGATTAGTAGTTACGGGGATTTTTAGGAGGATTTTTTGACCGCAGATTAAGGCGGATTAACGCAGATTAACGCAGATGATATTTTGATATTGTCTGCGTTTTTAGAATTCATTAGCTAAAATATTAGAATTAGGTAAGTTAACAGGAGTTAAATCAATGGCTAATCCATTTCCGGGGATGAATCCTTATTTAGAAAGTCCTGAGTTATGGCGCTCAGTTCATAATAGGTTGATTGTGGCGATCGCAGATTGGTTGACTCCGCAACTACTCCCTAAATATTTAGTAGATATCGAACAAAGAATTTATCAAATTAGTGGCGAAGATGCTTTACTCATTGGCATTCCCGATGTTACAATACAGCACACATCTACTCCAAGAACCGAAACTAATTCTAATGTTGCTGTCGCCGCTCCACCCGCCAAATTTTTGAAGGTAACAATACCTTTACCCCTGGAATTAAAGGAAACTTATTTGCAGGTAGTCGAAATAGAAACTAAACAGGTAGTGACGGTAATTGAAGTGCTTTCACCCACAAACAAGCGCCCTGGAAAAGGGCGAGAAATGTATGAACAAAAGCGAGAAAGGGTATTTAGTAGTTGCAGTCATCTGGTTGAGATTGACTTGCTGCGAAGTTACCAACCTTTGCCAGTTTTTGGTAACGATATTAAGGCAAATTATCGAATTTTGGTGAGTCGGGCAAATCAAAAGCCTTTGGGCGATTTGTACCTTTTCAATTTACCCGATATGATTCCTCAGTTTCCCTTGCCTTTGCGTGCGGGAGATGTGGAACCAATTGTAGATTTACAAGGGTTATTAAATCAAGTGTACGATCGCGCCGCCTATGATTTTAGAATCGATTATACCACCGCACCTGTTCCCGCGCTGTCGGAAGCCGATGCTGCTTGGGCTGATAGTTTGTTGGAGGAGAGAGGATTGAAAGGGCGAGCGCAAATCACAACTGATAGTTAAGCACTTAACCGCTTTTTCAAAACATCCAAAAAACGAACAGACCAATGTTCAAGAACTCGGCTTTTCAGAGGTTTGATGAATTTATCCCAAGGATTGAGGTCAACAATATAATTGCCGATTTTTATGCCAATCGGCTCTAAATGTTTTCCTTGTATTTCATGGCTCAACCAAGACACTTTTCTATTACTTAGCTGTTTTATGAGCCAAAGTAAATCGCTCATTTTTTGTTTTTCTAGACTTGTGTTGATATCATTGGTAGCACCAGCAATTTCATCTCGGTCGAAAGAAATTAATGCTGTTAAATTAAACAGAGAACTACTAGCAATAAAATATTGAGTTTGTTCCCTGGTTGGCTGCACTCCTAAACCGAATTTGTCTAACAATTGTGCTAGCGATCGCACGGGAATAGCGCTCTCTGTGTTGCTGATATCGGGAGCAATTAATAAGGACGGCTGACCTTTAATGGAAGGTCTATCGATGCCCAGATTTTTGATTAAGCTTTTAACTTGTTTGTAGTCAGCGCCAGCACAGAATTGATCCAAAATATTTGGATACCGAGGGTCGCTTAAAAATTCTAAAAGGGCAATGTACTTGCATCCCAGACTGTGACCAACCCAAAAATAACTGGATACTTGTTGATAAATTTCGCTTTCGTAGCCTAATTTTTGAGCAATTTCGGTCAGTTCGTTTCTGAGAATCTCCTGTTCTTTTAATAACCCAAGAGCGATCGGCCAGTGACGAAAACTAAATCTAAATGGCAAAGCAATTACGGTATAACCTTCTTCAAACAACTGCTGTAAAAAGTACCGATAAAACAAAGTTGGAAAACTGCCAAAAAAACTTCCGCCAATAAATTGCACAACACCTTTTGGCTGCGGATGAACAGCTACCCAACTAAAAGAAACAGGCTGAAATCTAAATTCGTTTGACATTTGAATAAAGCTCACTACAGATTTATTGGCAAAAAAGGGGTGCGCCGAAGCGCACCTGACTGCTATTACAGACAAAAAATCACTAGATCCTATCTAGCTGCGAGACATTTTGACAGGAATATTAAATTTGTGCATCACTGCATTAAGTTCCTTCAAATTGACATCGTTAGCATCTAATTGAGCCAGAAGTTGGACTAGCATTTGAGCTTTTTCTGAATTCTCTGCATTCAAACTAGATGACTCCAAATTACCGTTGCGGAACTCTTCCAAAATCGGCTCAATAATTGGCGGTTCGATGATGATTTGTTTGCCCGGTTCAGGAGGAATCTCGTTCAAGGCTTTTCCACTGGCGATCGCCAAAGTGTAATTGATTTGATCGAAGTCTAGTGGACTGGTAGTTAGTGGTGAAAAATCATTCGGCAAGAAAGTACCCCGAATTTCGGGATTCAATAATACCTTGACTGGTTTTTTGCTTTGCGGTGCAGGTGGAAAGATGCGACGCGACGGCAAAAACAAGGAGACATATCCGCGCACTTCTAACAAACCTGGGGTGAGACTTGCTGGCAGAATTGGCAACAATTGAACAGATGCAGTTTTGCGAGCGGGTATTTTGAAAAATCCTCGATATAACTCAGGTTTTACTGCGTCCTGAATCAGACTTACAGGAGTGTTACTGCCTTCAACATCAACAACTAAGAAAGCATTATTAAGCAAGATTTTATTAGGATCTGCAGGTACAGGTAAGCTTACGGTAAACTCAATCCGATATAGCAAGTCGATCGCTTCGAGATTGGAAATGGTCAGAAAGTATCCCTGAACGACTCGGCGAGCAACAGCCTCAAGGCCAGGAATCGGAGGTGCGATCCGCTTTGTGAGGATTTCAAAGGTGGAAATTTCCATGTTGTTGTTGTTGTCAGAGGAATTTAAGTTTTTGCTCCAGTGTTTGCTCGGAAAATTTTGTTTCTGTTTTTCCGTGGCTATATCTATGAATAACTGCCCGTCGCGGTTGGTTAACAGTCGCTTTTTCTGGTGACACTCATTTGAGTTAACTCAAGTGAGTGTCACTTGAGTGTGGGACTTGACAATTTAAAAATTTTTGTTAAAGCGCACAGGAACGCGGAGCGGGAATTTAATTTATCCTTGTGTATCTGCGGATGAAAATAAAATATCGAATCGATCGTCAGCCCGATCGCACCTTAATCTGTTGGTATAATCCCCGTTAAACAGGGTGGCGGCGATCTGAAAGCTCAAAAATTCTACACAAAACGTTACAAATTTGTTAACATCGTGGCGAGTCTGTCCTCAGCAGCCTCTGGTTTTAACCTTCTAAATTAACCGCTATGACTCAACCTCCCTCGCCAACAACCTCCGAAGAGTCCGCCGCCGAAACTCCGATCGCCCCTACAAACAATGCACCTCCACCGAGTTATGTCAAGCTGGCGATGCGGAACATGGTTCGCAAACGCGCGACTTCTCTGTTTCATTTTGGACTGACTGCGGCCGGACTTTTGGGCGTACTCGTCGGTTTGGCTTTTCTCGATCGATATTTCAACTCTTAAATCGAGCTTCCCACAATCAGCCTCTAATTTGCACTGATATTTCTGATTTTGCAAAAATCAGGAGTTGAGCTGATTGTGTTTCTGGCCTCTTGCAATCTTCAACAGATTGTTGTACTGTGCCTGCAAAAAGCAAAAAGTCTATTAGCTCGATCGCGCAATTTGAAATTGTCAGAAAATTGAATATATCGCTTGACAGGAGGTGCCCAAAATGGTAATTGAAGTGAACGTGGAAGACTGTTACGGACTCGCCGAACCGTCAGCCGACGCTTCCAACCAACCGACTGGTGCAGCCAGCGGCGAGATTTCACCCGAAACTTGGGAAACTTGGTTTAGCGTTTGGTTGGAAAAGCAGGCGGCGGATGTACCTGTAGCCTGTGGCTACGAAGTCAGTCTCCGTTTAACCGACGATCCGCAGATGCAAGCCCTCAACGCCCAGTACCGCCAGCTCGATCGACCTACAGATGTACTAGCTTTCGCAGCTTTAGAGGTAGACTGTCCTCAAAGAGAGGAAATGCAGTCATCTGAACCCCTATACTTGGGTGATATCGTAATTTCGATCGATACAGCTCAACGACAAGCCCAGCAGCAAGGACATCCCCTGAAGACCGAACTAGCTTGGCTCGCAGCCCACGGTTTCCTGCATCTTTTGGGGTGGGATCACCCGGATGACGAGAGTCTAACTCAAATGCTCGATCGGCAAGAAACATTGCTGCGGGCGATCGGTCAGGAGATCCAAACGGGATAGCTGAGGTTGATGCTGACTAAACAAATCATGTCAAACCAAACATAACTTTCTAAAACTACACCGAAACTTTACTAAAAACTTAGGAAAGTTACCTAGACTTGATGAAGTAAATTTTAAAAGTCTAGCCTTCATTCATCTCTGTAACTTAAAGTTGGTTGTTTATGACACTAGATAGGCCCTCAATTTCATCAAACATCTCACAGTTTGCGATCGAGCCCCAAGAGTCTTCGGGCCAGACAGTCAACGAACCCAAAAAAGCCTTGAAATACAAGCGAGAACTGTCCTGGAAAATCGCATCTAGCTTGGCTACAAGTTTTAGATACGCTTGGGGCGGTATGAGTTATGCTTTTGAAACTCAGCGAAATTTTCGGATTCACACTGTTATAGGAACTTTGGCGATCGGACTCGGACTGTTTTTGCAGCTCAAACCTGTAGAAATATCTGTGATCGGCGTCACCATTGGCATAGTTTTAGCAATGGAATTGTTGAATACGGCGATCGAATCGGTGGTAGACTTAACCGTCGGGCAATCTTACCACGATCTTGCCAAAATTGCTAAAGACTGCGCTGCTGGGGCTGTATTGGTATCGGCAATGGCCGCTGCGATCGTCGCTGCTGCACTTTTGCTTCCTCCCTTGTGGGCTGTGGTTCAACTAGCGATCGTCCGTTAATAACTTATGGGGCGATCGAGAACCCGATAGGTTCGCACGCGCGTAAATTTTAGGTTTTAGATGACCAAATAGAGATTTTGAGTTTTATTCCTACATATTGCAGCTATTTTTATCTTCGGCATCAATCTAAAATCTTTAAACCCTTGCATTCAGGCAGCGACTCAATCTAAAATCTAAAACCTAAAACCTAAAATCAAACTCAACCCGTGATTATAGTCATCGATAACTACGACAGTTTTACATACAATTTGGTGCAGTATCTAGGAGAACTCGGTGCCCAGTTGCCCGTAGCAAGCGAAGTCCAAGTCTACCGCAACGACCAAATTTCCCTAGCAGAAATTCGCCGATTGCAGCCCGCAGCCGTGGTGATTTCTCCAGGCCCTGGGCGGCCGGAAGATGCGGGAATTTCTTTGGAATTAATCAAAGAATTGGGGCCGACTATGCCAATCTTAGGCGTGTGTCTCGGACATCAAAGCATCGGCCAAGTATTCGGTGGCAAAATAGTTTCTGCACCCGTGTTGATGCACGGCAAAACTTCTCAGGTAGAACACGCAGGAGTCGGAGTTTTTGTCGGAGTGGAATCGCCGATGATTGCAACTCGCTATCACAGTTTGGTAATTGACAAGCAAAGTTGTCCAGAAGTTTTGGAAATTACCGCTTGGGTGGAAGATGGAACTATTATGGGCGTACGGCATCGGGAATATCCGCACATTGAAGGCGTACAGTTTCACCCGGAAAGTATTTTGACGACTTCGGGAAAGCAATTATTGCGAAATTTCTTGGCAAGACTTTAGTTGGGTTTTGAATTTTTAGTTTTTGTCTGAATCTTTCGGGTGTACATTTCGCACCTGACGGTGTTTTATGGTATAACAACAAACGACCAACACCCGACAACCCCAACCACAAGATGAAACGGCGACAATTAATACGTTACGCACAGACGGGTTTGCTAGCAGCTTTCTCCACTGGTTTGCCATCTGGATGGGAAAGCTATCAAGCTCAAACTACTAATTCCTTGTCGATTCAGTGGTTGGGCCACACTTGCTTCTTGTTTGCAGGAGGCGGTGCGAGGGTGCTGGTGAATCCTTTTCGTCCCCTGGGTTGTACCGCAGGCTACCGCTCTCCAAAAGTGCCAACTGATTTGATTCTGATTAGCAGCCGATTGCTCGATGAAGGGGCGGTAGAGGGATTTTCCGGCAATCCCGGCCTTTTGTACGAGCCTGGTGCTTATCGATCGAACGGACTGCGGATTCAAGGGATTCGGACGCAAAAAGACCGTGAGGGAGGAAGGCGGTTTGGAGTCAACGTGGCTTGGCTGTGGCAGCAAGCGGGCGTTAAGATTTTACACTTAGGTGGAGTTGCTGGCCCGATCGGCATTGAAGAACAAATCTTGATTGGGCGGCCGGATGTAGTGCTGATTCCCGTCGGTGGAGGGCCGAAAGCTTACACTCCGGCGGAAGCAAAGCAAACTTTGCAACTTCTCAAACCGAAGATGGTAATTCCCACGCATTTCAAAACCCAAGCAGCCGATGCTGCTGCGTGTGATTTGGTGCCGCTAGACCAATTCTTGGCGCTGATGGATGGTACGCCAGTACGCCGATTGAATAATGACACAATTTCGGTCAAATCGGCTGACTTACCCCAAACAGGTTCAGTGATTGAGGTTTTGAGTTACAGATTTAGCGGTTGAAGCATTTTTACCTAAGCTTGCGTTATAGTAAGGAAGTTTTGATCGATCGGGAATGCCAGAGATTTTTCTCTCTACCTTAGCCACTTCCAACCTTACCTTTTGTAGAGATTTGGCTAACACAAGAATTCATGTTCACTGTTTTACATCATTAAGGAAACGAAAGCGCAATGAAAAATCAAAACGTACCTAGCTGGATGAAACAACTCGCAGGTTTCGCAGGACTAATCGGCGCTAGCGCGCTAATCGGTTTCCCCGCTTGGGCTCACATCAACTCCAACACGAATGTGGCTAATGCAACTCAAAATCAACAAGTTGCAGGAAATACGAAAACCGCTTCTTCACCAGCACCAACTGCCGCTGCTAAGGATATTGTTGGTATTGCATCTGGCGACGCTCAATTCAAGACACTGACGAAAGCTTTGACAGCCGCAGGATTAGTTCCAACTTTGCAAGGAAAAGGCCCCTTCACTGTTTTCGCACCAACAGACGCGGCATTCGCAGCTTTACCAAAAGGCACTGTGGAAGATTTGCTCAAACCCGCCAACAAAGCCAAACTTACTAAAATTTTGACTTACCACGTTGTGTCTGGTGCAGTTCTGTCTACCAGCCTAAAGTCCGGCGATGTGCCGACTGTTGAAAAAACCCCGTTGAAAGTAGTAGTTGCCGGCGGCAAAGTGACTGTCGGTGGCGCTAATGTTGTGAAAGCTGATATTAAAGCTAGCAACGGTGTTATTCACGTAATTGACAAAGTTTTGATTCCGGCTGATGCCAAGTAAAACTAGCAGTTTTGGGATCAACTGATATGAGGACTAAAGTCCCCACTACAAACGAACTAACTGGTTTGTAGTGGGGACTTTAGTCCTTTCTTCAAACAAATTAAAATAGCTGCCAACCCTTAGCCCTGTGACCAAAATCGAAGATTTCAGGATGCAGGATTTCTGCTAAAATCTCTAACGAATCAACCAATCTCGGCCCTGGTCTGTTAAAGTAAGCATTCCCATCAGTTATATAAACTTTACCCGTTTTTACGGCTTCCAAATTTTCCCATTCTGCGTGTTTAGTTATTTGCATCGCTTCGCTGCGAGTGCGGTTTAAATCAAAGCCACAGGGCATGAAAATAATGATATCGGGATTAGCTGCTACTAGGGATTCCCATTTTAACCAAGGGGAATGTTCGCCGACAATTCCAAACAGCGAATTTCCTCCTGCCATTCCCACTAATTCGGGAATCCAGTTACCCGCAGCCATCAAAGGTTCAATCCATTCAATGCAGGCTACTGTGGGTTTAACGGTTAATGTTTGCGTTTTTAAGATAATAGCATCAATGCGAGATTGCACAAGGTCGATCGTACTTTTGCCATCTACACCCAAAGCATCTGCAACTCGCCTAATATCCGTCCAGATTTCTGCTAGCAAATTCGGCTGCAAAGAAATAATTTGCGGGTGGCTGTTTACCAGCGTGCTTGCTGCTTGTTCGACATCTGCTAAAGAACAAGCGCAGACTTCGCATTGAGCTTGAGTGATGATGTGAGTTGGCTGCAATTTTTCCAAAGTATCTATTTCTACTTTATAGACACTAAGCGCATTTTGCAACAATTCTGTCACGCGGTTATGAATTTCGCTGCTAGTTCCTTCGGGATTGAATTTAGGCTGAGTGCAAACTGGCAAATTTTGGATTTCTGGGGGATAATCGCACTCGTGAGAACGGCCCACAATGGCATCGGTTAATCCTAAAACTGCTACAATTTCGGTGGCACTGGGAATTAGGGAGACAATTCTGAGTTGGTTCATTGGTTTTCTGTTTTTTACAGATTTATCAGCACAGGCGGGACGCCCGTGCCACAATTAAAGGGATTGTTAAATTTTTAGTTTTTTCAAGTATTGCAAATCTTGCCATGCTTGAATGAGATTCCCTTGCAAGAGTGCGGCTACACCGTTTAAAACTCTAATTTCCGGTAGGTTGGGATTGAGAGCGAGAGCTGGTTTTAAGGCTGTTTGAGCGGATGATGGATGCCAGCCGTACAGGTGTACGAAAGCGAGATAAGCGTAAGCGTAAGGGTTTTTTGAGTCAAGTTGAGTGACTTTTTCTAAGGCGGCGATCGCACTTTCGACATTCTGCTGCAACACCCGAGAAAATGCCAAAGCATAGGCGAATTCTAGATTGTTTGGTTCTTGCTTCAGCCGATATTCTAACGCTTGTTCCGCTTGAACGGTATAATCTTGAACTGGATCGTACTGATTGATGCGTCCAATCTGCTCGAACACCGATGCTAAAGCTGGCAATCCTTTCGGTAAATTAACCGCCATCGTCCGCAATTGAGTCACCAAATCCAATTCAGGCAGATTCTCGTTTTCAGGCTCTGCCTGGGAACGCATATCTAGAGGCTCTGCCTCGATTTTAACACTAACTGCTGGCACATTTATCGGATAAGTTTCGCCAGTTTTGCGATTGAGATAAGTAGCTTGCAGATTGTAAATTCCCGGTGCAATATTAGCAGGAGGAAGCATCGCCGTACGATCGACTACTCGAAACCCCACAGCAAATTTATCGGCTTCCAGAATCCCCGGATGCAAAGTGGCCTGGGCGATCGCGCGATCGTGTAAAATGCGATCGGTCTTTCCTGGTGGAATATCACCAGACTGCTGATTTTGCCACGTTACCAACACTAAACCAGACTGCAACTGCTGCCAAGGCCCAGACCAAGTATAAGTAACTGGCAGCGCGACTCCCGGCACTGAAGCAGCAGCAACAGTAACTCGATCTAACTGTACTTGCGATCGCACTTCATTCAACGGTTGTATTTCCACAGGCTGCAACCGCTTGCGATAAAGATTTAAATTAGTATTATCAGGCAAAGTCCAAGCTTTTTGTAACAAAAATTTATCGCCTTTTTCAATCATCGCCACCGCAGCATTTTGAGCTTTTTTAATCCGATCGCGAATCGAACCTTGGGACCCAGTTTTAGTCACAAACCAAGAGAGCGATCGTACATCTTGCGGCACTTCTTTTAAATTCGTTCCCACCTGCCGCCCGTAAACCTGAAAATTCGCCAAAGCACCGTAAAAATTCAAATTATGCTGATTAATTTCCGGTGTCGAAGGCAACACGCCCAAAGTCGATCGCAAATAAGGTTCCGTATCAATAATTTCGGCAATTACCTCTCGGTGCGGCCACTGTTTCCCCAAATAAGGATAGCTAGAATTTCCGGGACTTATAGCTTGAACTAAGTTATGTCCGAGAGAACCTCCCAACGGCCACATATGCAACAGCATCGCCACAATTGCCAAGCCAATTGTTCCCCAGCGAATTTGCGGCCCCCACTTGCGAGGCCAGAGAGTCAAACAGTATGCTAAAAAAATTGCCAACACTGGCAAATAAGGCAAAACATATCGAGCGTCTTTATTGATATTTAGAGAATTGATCAGATAAGCTCCCACCCAAAAAATAGCTAACCACCGACAGGAATTAATGTGAAAAATTGACAAACTATCTTGCCGACGACGCCAATAAAGTATTAATCCAACTAAGGGAATAAGTAGCAAAGGCCAAGAAACCTGTTCGGGTAAATGCTGAGCGTAGTGAATCCAAGCACCGATCGTATTGAGTGCCGGATCTCCTTCGGCGATCGCAGAATCGAAAGTAGCCCGTTTTCCCCCGGTCAAAATTAACAGCCAATTCGTTCTTGCCCAAGGCCCAAACACCGCTACCGACAGCAACAAAGCACCAGCTAATTGAGCTAATCTTCCCCAAGCTTTTTGTCGCACAGCACCAACAGCCAACCACACAATTGGTGTAAACAGAAATAAGACTGTAGTATGTTTAACTAATATTGATAAACCGAGAGAAATGCCAAAGGCGATCGCCCAAAAGAAAGATGACGGAGAAAGAGACCCAACTTCTTCCTGTTTCCGATAATTAATCCGGCTATCCGCGTCAACATCCGTGTCATAGGTGACTTCTTCCCTCTTCCTTCTTCCTTCTTCCTTCTTCCTTCTTCCTTCAGAAGCCTTCCACATTGTCAAACAATAGAAACAAAAAGTAATCGCAGCAGTTAAGGGAAAGTCGAGCAGAAACTGCAAGCGGAAGCGATAAAGTCCCGGTAACAAAACGCAAATAGCAGCGGCCCACAAACCCACTTGCCGGTTAAATAATTGGACGCCCAGACTGTAGACTGAGGCGAGCAGAATTGCACTAAATAATAAATGAACGAGGGTTGCCCGATCGCCCCCAGCACCGAAAATACGCAGAAACGGCACCGTTAAGATGTACACCAAGGGCGGAATTTTCGTCGAAAGCAGCCAGAAGTTCGTCCACCACTCCCCGGAAAACCAGTGAGGATGCTGCAACGCCTGCAAGTAATTCAGGGTACTCGTGAGGTATTCTGCCTGATCCCAGGCGGGGATAGATCGATCGAGGGCAAACCAGAGTCGATCGCTAATTGCCCCCAACAGCCAAATTATGCCCAAGACAAACAGACTCTTGTCCGCGCTGCGATTTTGCTGTGTCATTGCGATTGTTCAATTTTAGGCGTGCAGCTTTTAGATTACAGGCGGGCGGTTCCAGGCGCTCTAAAAATTATTTTAGAAAAGTGCTTGCTAAAATCCCTATATGTCTGCTAAGGTTGTTAAGCGTAAAAAAACAAGCCGAGATAGCTCAGTTGGTAGAGCAGTGGACTGAAAATCCACGTGTCCGGAGTTCAAATCTCCGTCTTGGCATCGCAAAGCCCTCACAAAGTTGAGGGCTTTTTATTTGGGAAACTGGAACTATTAGGATTTGGCGGACGCACAGGAATCGATCCGAACACTCATTCTTCATCGGGAAACATTGCTTCCAAGTCTTGGAAACCGCTCACAACCCGCAAAATATCGATCCCATTCTCAACTACCCGATAAAAGATAATATAGCCATCCAGCGGTACTCCCCGGAGTCCAGACTTAATGCGATCGTAATTGCGCCCCATATTCGGAAATTTGACTAAGTTGTCACACTTTTTGACAAACTCCCGAAGCAACCGCTCTCCAGCCTCAATATTGCGCGCCACAAAATAATCACCAATGGCATCCAAGTCTCGGGTTGCAGTTGGAGATATATAGCATCGGCTCATCCCTGAACCTCTCGTGCCTTGCGAAACTTTTCTTGCAATTGCTCGATCGCACTCTCCAACGGAATTCCCTCACCCCGCGACAGTTCCGCCTCCGCTTCCTCCACGCCCGATCGTACCTCTGCCACCCACTCCCAATAATGCTTCCGCGTTTGCGTCAAAGTCAGGAGGGCTTTGGTAATCACCTCTTCCGGCGAGCTAAACTGCCCCAGTGCCAATTGCGCCTCGATCAAATTCACCTGCTCAGGACTCAAAGTAATATTCATAAAAATCTCCGGGAGTCTCGCTGACACAAATCCCTGTTCTAAGAATAGCGTTACTTTCACTCTGCTGTGCGATCGCTATACTGAAAACCCAAGTAAGTTACACACAAAACTGGAGACGAACCGCACATGGATACTTGGAAAGTTTACGGCTTAACAGTTGTCGCTCTATTCCTCAAAATGTTTGCTACCGTTCTAATTCAGGCCTATGGCAGGTTCAAGTCCAACAGCTTTTCTAACCCTGAAGATTTAGCTCTTGTTGGGAAACTTTTTGGAAAAAAGGATGTTGCGCCAGGTGACAGCGATCTTGCTCGTCGCGCTCAAAATGTTCTTCGTAACGACGGAGAGAACATTCCGATTTTCCTATTTTTAGCCATGACTTATGTTCAACTAAATTGCTGGAAAACAGGTGTATTAATTTATTTTCCGATATTTGTATTCTCTCGTATTATCCATACAGTTGCCTATATTCGAGTTCTGCAACCATTGCGGAATATAATCCATCAACTTGGAATTTTGGTGATGTTTGCTTTATGCAGCCATATTGTCTGGACTGTGTTTATGAGTTAAAATAATTTTCGACTTACTCAACAGCCTCATTGTTTCTCAACAATCCATGTGATAAATTAAGCAATTAGGAGGAAAGTCGGATTTACCGAAAAGCCTCGCGAGATGAGTCAAGCTCATGAAATACTCAGGCAATATTTTGTTGACAAATTGCTGTGTTTATAGTAGACAAGCTCAGAAATGGTGACAAACCGATCGCGATCGCGCGTCCGTGCCCGAAGCAACAGGTTACAATCAAAAATAGATTCTATTTCCATAACATTACTGTTTATAGCTTGAAATTCTCAGTGCCAAATAACAACACCTCAACTCAATCCTTTCAATTTGACTCAATAGACAGCGCCCTCGCAGACCTGAAAGCAGGTCGGATGCTCGTAGTAGTCGATGACGAAAACCGCGAAAACGAAGGCGACGTGATTTGTGCCTCCCAATTCGCCACCCCCGACAACATCAATTTTATGGCCGTGCACGCCCGGGGTTTGATCTGTCTGGCATTGAGCGGCGATCGACTCGATCGACTCGAATTGCCCCTCATGGTCAGCAAAAATACCGACAACAACCAAACCGCCTTCACCGTCAGCATTGATGCAGTCAACGGCGTCAGCACCGGCATCTCCGCCGAAGACAGAGCCCAGACCATCCAAGTTTCGATCCACCCGGACACCAAACCTCAAGACTTGCGTCGTCCCGGTCATATTTTTCCCCTGCGGGCGATCGATGGTGGCGTCCTCAAACGCGCCGGACACACCGAAGCCTCGGTTGACCTCGCCAGACTCGCCGGACTGTATCCCAGCGGCGTGATCTGCGAAATTCAAAACCCCGACGGTTCAATGGCCAGGTTGCCGGAATTAATCGAATATGCCAAAATCCACAAGCTCAAAATCATCAGCATTGCTGATTTAATTACCTACCGACTCAAGCACGATCGATTTGTCCGCCGCGAAGCAGTCACCAAATTGCCAACTCAATTTGGCGAGTTTATGATTTACGGCTACCGCGACACCAAAGACAACTCCGAACACGTTGCCGTTGTCAAGGGCGATCCAGCAGAATTTAAAGACAAACCCGTCATGGTACGGGTGCATTCCGAATGCTTGACGGGCGATGCTTTGGGTTCCCTGCGCTGCGACTGTCGAATGCAACTGCAAGCCGCATTGAAAATGATCGAAAATGTCGGTTCTGGCGTCATAATTTACTTGCGACAAGAAGGTCGGGGCATTGGACTAATTAATAAACTAAAAGCTTACTCCTTGCAAGATATCGGATACGATACGGTAGAAGCAAACGAGCGATTGGGCTTTCCCGCCGACTTGCGAAACTACGGCGTCGGAGCGCAAATGCTCAACGATTTGGGAGTGCAAAAAATTCGGTTAATTACTAACAACCCGCGCAAAATCGCCGGGTTGAAAGGTTACGGAATTGAAGTAGTCGATCGCGTTCCCCTACTCATTGAAGCCAACGATTACAACACGACCTATCTAGCAACAAAAGCTGAAAAACTCGGTCATATGCTGCTGCAAACTTATTTAGTAACAGTGGCAATCCAGTGGGACGAAACCAAGGAAGAAGGAAGAAGGAAGAAGGAAGAAGGAAGAAGGAAGAAGGAAGAAGGAGAAGAAGTGTTCATTCCGGGACGGCAATCTGCAATTGCTAATCGGTATGAACACTTAGAAAAACTGCGGTATTTGGCTGCAACTCATGATTTATTGCTGAAAGAAGAAGCGCGGCCTGTGGGTATAGCCCTCTTTGGACAAAACTCCTTAATCTTTCATCTCGGCTTCGATCAAGCTGGACTCGCAGCCCCTGATTGGTATGAACAAACAAACCATCCTTACGTCAAGGCGATCGCCCAAATTCTCGGCGAAGTCTCCACCTGGTCGGATTTGCAAACATTAGAATTGATGGTTTCCTCCGGTGCCGATCCGCTCACAACCCTGCAAGTCCAGCTCGATCGCGAGACATTTCCTTTGTCAGAATTAGTCAAAATTTGCGATCGGCTCAAACCTCAGAAAATCTATAGTTTTGTCCCTATTCCCGATTGAGCCCTCGGAATGTCAAGCTAGGGTCAAGAACAAAGAGGGCAAATCTACATGGACATGAACGTTGGTGACTTTCTGCACCGACTCGACCTCAGAGGACAAGCGCTTAAAGGCATCAACCTCAGCGGTGCGGAACTCCGGGGAGCCAACCTCAGAGGAACAGACCTCCGAGAAACCAATCTGGGCGACGCTATTCTCAGGTATGCAGATTTGATCGAAGCCGACCTCACCCGCGCCAATCTGGGCGGGGCGGATTTAGCTGAGTCACTTCTGAATTTAGCCAACCTCACCAGAGCCGATTTAACGGGTGCTGTCCTCCGAGAAGCTACTCTCGTAGGAGCCGAACTCACCGGAGCCAATCTCAAACTGGCTTGTTTGATCAAGGCCAATTTAGTTGGAGCAAATCTCCAGGAAGCTAACTTAACCAGAGCCAACCTCAGCGGAGCCGATTTTCGCGGCGCTCAGATGACCGGAGCCATTTTAGACAAAGCCGTCTACAACAACCGGACTGTGTTTCCCGAAGAGGTTGACCCCGCTGCATTGGGAGCAATTTTGCTAGCTCCCAATGCGTCGCTTCCGGGATTAAATCTGGCTATGGTAGATTTGACCGGAGCTGATTTAAAAGGAGCCGATTTGCGGCGCACAAACTTATATAAAACTATTTTATTTGGAGCAAAACTCGATCGGGCAAACTTAGCAGGAGCCAACCTCAGCGGAGCAGACTTGAGGGAAGCTAGTTTGAGCGGCACCATTTTAGAAAAAGCGGTTTACAGCAACAAAACCTTGTTTTCCGAAGACATAGACCCCCGGAACGCCGGAGCTTATTTAATTGCTCCCAATGTATCGCTGGAAGGGGTAAACTTAACCGGAGCCGACTTAAACGGGTCAGATTTAAGCGGAGCTAATTTGAGCGGTTCTAACTTAAGTTCGGTCAATCTCAAAAATGTTGACCTCAGCAGAGCCAGCTTAAAAAAAGCTTACCTCAAAGGTGCAAACTTGGAGGGAACAGATTTGAGAGGAGCCGATTTAAGCGGCGCAATTTTGCACCAAGTAAACTTGAGTTCTGCTGACCTCCGGGGTGTAGACTTAACAAGAGCTGACCTCAGTGGCGCTAATTTAAGCGATGCCGATTTGAGAGAGACAGATTTTACCGGAGCTACTTTGCTGTTCGCTAACTTGAGCGGCGCAGACTTGAGAGGTGTAGACTTAACCAAAGCTGACCTCAGCGGCGCTAAGTTAAACGAAGCTGACCTCAGAAAAGCAGATTTGATGAGAGTAAATTTGGAGGGAGCAGATTTAACTGAGGTAGACTTGAGCGATGCTCATTTATTTCGAGTTAATCTTAGAGGTGCTAACCTTAAAGGTGCTAACCTCAAAGGCGCAAGTTTAAAAGGGGTATTTTTGACCGACGCTGATTTGAGCGAAACGGATTTGACAGATATAGAGCTGAGTCCGAGTTTCTTTGAACGCTCATTAGAATCGGAATGGTAATTAGTTGATTGTTAACAGTTGACAGTTGACTGTTAACTGTTGACTCTTAACAATCTAAAATCTAAAATCTAAAATCTAAAATGGATCGACCGTTAGGCTCTGTTATTCAAGGTTCCCTCAGCAAGGGATTAGAAGTGCGACTCCACGCCGATGTCTCGGTAGAAGATATGAGAGTGGGGAAATTTTTGGTAGTGCGGGGGGTACGATCGCACTTTTTCTGTATGCTCACCGACGTGTCTCTCGGAACTTCCAGCGCTCGCATTTTATCCAATCCTCCCAATCCCAACGACGATTTTCTCCTAGCAGTGCTCGCTGGTAGCAGTACCTACGGTACGATCGAACTATCGCCGATGTTGATGCTGAGTGCGGAACGCGAGAAACAGCAGGCAATTTTTGACCCGAAAGCCCGCGAAGTCCCCGAAAACAAGTTGGCTTTAGGAAATTTGGGTTCTTTTGAGGCCCAAAGTGGCGCTGATATTGAATTGCTGCCGGTTAAAACTATTCCCAGCCACTTTTCCCAGGTGTTTGATGCCAAAGAAACCGATTTTCGGGCGGTTTTTGGCTGGGAAGATGACCCGTACCGCCGCAATTTTGCGATCGGCAAACCGATTGACATGGACGTGGCTGTGTGCTTGGATTTAGACCGATTCGTAGAACGCAGCAACGGAGTTTTTGGCAAGTCGGGAACGG
>JANNOR010000259.1:0-17635 GCA_031399265.1 Cyanobacteria bacterium SOY_34_metabat_3
CTCTTCCGGCGCTTTATTAATATACTTACTTCCCCCATTCTTGTCAAGCTTTTTGGCAAAGTTTTTTTAAATTGTTTTGAAATCTATACAGGCAGAGGGTTTGACCTGTTTATTCCTCCTCCGACATCCGCTGGCTGACTCTTCTTTGTGGGGGGCGTCTTTTTTTTTGGCAAAAGGGGGCTTTTGGACCCTGGATCTCCCCGCATGGGTAGAATATCTCTACAGACAGATATTCTATATATAGATGTTCGATCGCCCGCTCATGAAAAAACCTACACTTCGTCCTAGTGCCTTATTCGTCACTTGCGCTTCACTGCTGCTGGCTTGCAGTCAAACAAATAGCCCCCAAGCCTCTACCACAGCATCTCCTGCTACTTCGCCATCTCCGGCTGCTTCGGCTGGAGGTTCGGCTGGGGGGAATGCCAACACTATATATATAGGGATTGGGGTAGCGCAAACTAGCAATGTCGCTTTACTCGGTCAGGAACAGGTGGCTGGGGCGAAAATTGCTGAGAAGTATTTCAATGACAAAGGTGGTGTGGATGGGACGCCGATTAAACTGGTGTTCCAAGATACTGGTGGAGATGAACAAGGGGCAATCAATGCTTTCAATACTCTGATCAACCAGGATAAGGTGGTGGGTATTGTAGGACCAACTCTCTCGCAACAAGCTTTTAGTGCCGATCCGATCGCCGATCGCGCCAAAGTACCGGTTCTCGCACCTTCCAACACGGCTAAAGGCATTCCCCAGATTGGCGATTATATTGCCCGAGTCTCCGCACCTGTGGCAGTAGTGGCACCTAATGCTGTGAAAGCGGCACTGAAGCAAAATCCCAATATTAAGAAAGTAGCTGTGTTTTTTGCTCAGAATGATGCTTTTAGCAAATCTGAGACTGAAACTTTCCAGGCAACGGTTAAAAATATGGGGCTGGAATTGGCAACAGTCCAAAAATTCTTGACTACTGATACAGATTTTCAATCTCAAGCTACTAATGCGATAAATGTCAAGCCCGATCTGATAATTATTTCTGGGTTGGCCGCTGATGGAGGCAATTTAATCAAGCAATTGCGAGAGTTAGGTTACAAAGGCGTTATCATTGGGGGCAATGGCCTGAATACTTCTAATGTATTTTCGGTTTGTAAGGCGCTCTGTGATGGGGTTTTGATTGCCCAAGCATACAGCCCAGAATATTCTAATGAGATTAATAAGGCTTTTCGCGAGGCTTATCGCGCTCAATTTAAGAAGGAACCGCCTCAGTTTAGTGCTCAAGCTTTTACTGGTGTTCAAGTTTTTGTTGATTCATTAAAGGCGATAAATGCTCAGTCGAAGGTTAACCAAAAGCCTTTGGCCGAGTTGCGTACACAGTTGAATCAGCAGTTGTTGGGTGGAAAGTACGATACGCCTTTGGGGGAAATTTCTTTTACGCCTGAAGGTGAGATTAATCAGAAAGAGTTTTATGTGGCGCGGATTAAGATGGATGTGGATGGCAATAATGGTAAGTTTGAGTTTTTGAAATGATGGCATGACACGGATTTTGACACGGATACACGGATTAATTACCGATCGTTCCTTCTAATGTTCAAGGAAGAGTAAAAAATTGTATGCCGTTTGTTTTTGAATGACTTAATGTTGATACCTAATTTCTAACTGGCGATGGATTTAACTCTGTTTTTGCAACAATTTTTGAATGGTTTGTCGATCGGCAGCGTGTATGCTATTTTTGCATTGGGATATACGCTGGTTTTTTCGATTTTAGGAATTATTAATTTTGCTCACGGTGCAGTGTTTACTCTGGGTGCTTATTTCACTTATGCGCTGATGGGAGGTGCTTTCGGTTTTAACGGGTTGTGGGCTAATGCTCGACTTCCGGTGCAATTGCCTTTTGCTGCGGCGTTAATTTTGGGAAGTATCCTGGCGGGTTTAGTGGGAGTGATTGTGGAACGAGTTGCTTTTTTGCCTTTGCGCCACCGACACTCAGATCCTTTGCTGACGGTGGTTTCTAGTTTGGGTGCAGCAGTGGCGATCGCCAATATAATTCAATATCTAGTCGGTGCGGAAATCTACACTTTTCCTGCTAATACTTACGGCTATTTGCCTGCTGCTATTAACTTTGGAACAGCGGATAAACCGATTCCGATTCGGACCGTTCAAATAGTAATTTTTGCGGTATCAGTTGCGATTGTGGCTGTCTTAACTTACTTAATAAATTTTACTAAGTTTGGCAAAGCAATGCAGGCGGTGGCTGAAGATGCTACTACTTCTAGTTTGTTGGGAATTGATACCGATCGATACATTGTGTTGACGTTTTTTGTGAGTAGTTTTCTGGCTGGTTTGGCGGGGAGTTTGGTGGGCTCTAGTGTGAGTATTGCTGGGCCGTATTTTGGGATTGCTTTTGGTTTGAAGGGTTTGGCGGTGATTGTGCTTGGGGGGTTGGGGAGTATTCCTGGGGCGGTTTTGGGTGGGTTTATCATTGGTTTGGTAGAGGCTTTTGTACCGGGAGATTTTTCGGCTTATAAGGATGCTGTGGCTTTTGCTATATTGTTTATTATGCTATTGGTGAGGCCGCAGGGTTTGTTTGGACGGCGTTTGATTCAAAAGGTGTAAGTTAGTTATATCAAATCCGGTTACATCGGAATTATTAAACCGCAGAGTACGCAGAGTATGCAGAGAAAGAGAAGAGAGAAAAGAATAATTATTATGCGAGTGCATTTGATATAAAGTGGGTATTTAAGTATGTTGATTATTTAAAATAAAATCATGGCTGAATTTTTTACTACTTATGGGTTTTTGATTGTGTCGATGTTGCTGGGTGCAATGTTGGGAATGTCGCTGTATTTGCCTCTAATGACGGGACAGTTGTCTCTCGCTAGCCCTGGTTTTTATGCATTGGGTGGGTATATTGCGGCGATTTTGTCTACGACGGTGTTTAAGCCGACAGGGGGTTTGTTTCCTCTGCCATTGCTGTTGGTGGAGATGATAATTGCAGGGGTTGTTTCGGGGTTGCTGGGGATTTTGGTGGGAATTCCGGCGCTGCGGTTGAGTGGGATTTATTTGGCGATCGCAACTATTGCTTTTGTGGAAATTTTGCGGGTTTTATCGCTGAATCTGGATATCACTGGCGGGGCGGTTGGCATTTTTGGGATTCCGCAACCGTTTGGGACGCCGATCGAGTATTTGTGGATTGTACTGCCTTTACTCTTGGTAAGTATGGCGATTGTCTATCGGCTGGAACGGATTCGCGTGGGGCGGGCTTTTGCGGCGATTCGGGCTGATGAGTTGGCGGCGGATGCGATCGGCATTAACCCAACTTTTTATAAGGTTCTGGCTCTTACGTTGGGTGCTATTTTAGCTGGTGTTGTGGGTGCTATTAGTGCCCATTTTCTGAATACTTGGAATGCCCGTCAAGGGACTTTTGATGCTAGTATTATTTACTTGACTTCTGTATTGATTGGTGGTAGCAGAACGTTTCTGGGAGCAGTTTTGGGTGGGATAGTTTTTACTGCTTTACCGGAAGTTTTGAGGGGGATGGCGACTATTCAGGGGTTGCCAATTTGGTTGGCGCAATTTCTGCGGGATGGGCGGTTAATTGTGTTTGGGGTGCTGATTGTTTTGGGGACGATTTTTTTTCCGCAAGGTTTGGTGACGCCGGAGTTGTTGAAGAGGTGGAAGAAGGGCGATCGTACTTCTGTTTAAAAACCGATAGCGTTACGATTTATTCCGATCCGCGTCGCGATCGACTGTTATATTAAACCTCATTTTTTTGGCAAAAATGAACTATTTTTGTTGTAGTATACAGCCATTTACTATTATTAGCTATAGGCGATAGCATCCACCCTTTATCGATCGCCTATCCATCTAAAAAGTAAGGGGCGATAGCATCCACACTCCTCATCAATCGCCCTGTCAACGATAGTAAGCTTTGCGATCGCGATCGGCGGGCCCAACAAGTTTGAACTTATCGCATAAGTCTTGTGCAATAAGTTGACCAACTTGCTCATGGCCTTGACTATTCCAATGACCGTCACACTGCATAGCATTGGGAAAGCCATGTACGCAAGTTTTATTTTTTTCTGCATACTCTCGCAATCGCGGGACTGTATCCAATATTGTAATATTGAGGCGATCGCCAAAGGTTTTGATTCTACGATTAGGATAATACAAGTCCTTAATGCCAAATTTTTTCATATACCTTTGACGAAGTATAGGCTCGGGATTGACTTGAAGTCCCGAACTGACAATCAAAACCATAAAATCTGCCTTTTTTGCCTTGACTTCCTGACTCATTAGTGTAATTAATCCTTCTGTCACTTGCCAAGCCTCTTTCCATACTGGATCGATAGGTTCTTGAAAGTTATTAGCGGCGCGTTTTTTTTCTGCGGCATCAACTAGACGTTTCTTATTATTTAAATCAACTTGTCTGGCCAACCGCAAAATGCGTGAATGATTGACCAACCAAGTCGGAAGATAATCAACAGATGAAAACTCCAAATAGTTATGTTCTCTTGGTGACATTTTCAGCCATGACATATCTGGAACTAATTTCCCATTTTTATAGACAAAAAATGGCTTGCGTTGAGAAAATTCAAGTTTTTTTGAATTATTAATAATGTCGTTGCCAGGAAGAAAAGCTAAGATCACTAAATCGGGAGAATATTGCCAGACTTTATGGCGCAGAGTCATTAGTTGTTGATCCGTTCCATAGCCCTGAACCCCAAAATTAATTACCTCAACTTTGCGATCGCCTAAAACAGTACATTCTTTATTGAGTTGCTTTCTCATTTTCCACCAAAAAGTATTTTCCATCGGCACTTGTAAAGCTTCGGCAAAGGAATCTCCCAATAGCGCGATCCGAAAAGTTTTTGGTGGTTTCTCTTTCGTATGTTCGCGATCGCGTAAACCATCTTTATTCGCGTGGATGAAGGATCGATCCCCTTCACCTTGCCACTCGAAAGACGCACCCGGTTTCAGTGACCAACCAGCGGGATCGTCTAATCTATAACTATCGAAAGAGACAGGATCGCTGGGCTTTTTTAGACCTTTAATTCCCACCACATGAAGAGCTAATTCTCCCAGGAAAAAACCCGCCACAATTCCCCCCAAAATTAGACCGAGTTTGGGCCCCCATAAACTTAGGTTTTTCATATTATTTCTGTGGTATATACAAAATCGGATATAAATCCCTGCGAATATCTCAAAAAGACAATCCCTACAAATAATTACTGGTAAGGATTCAGCTCTAAAAAATTGCGGGTAAAACGCTTGTCTGGCAAGGGTTTTAGGGCAAAATAAGGGTTTTTGTCTTTATCTGTTGATTGTCAAGCTTATGACGAGAAATGACAGTTTTTCGTCATAAGCTTGATAATAGTGATTTATTTAGCATCAAGATCCAGATCTAAAATCTTTGCCCAGCAAGGAGTTCAGTGACCTGAATCCTTACAATTACTGTTTTTTAGGGGCTGATTTTATGCTTTTCAGTATCATAGACCGATCGCACAAAACTGCAAAGCGAAAAAAGACGGAAAAAGACGGGCATTTCTAAAATCGCGATCCAAGGCGGAAAAAGACTGATAAAGACGGATAAAGTCGGGTATACTAACCATAGTTCTCCGACCCTCCTACTGATGGACACTGCCCATATCTTGCAATTTGTAGATGAAGTGCTCAGCGCGAAGACAGGCAAACATCTAAATGACTTGCAGCGTAAAATCATCGAGGGAATACTGAATCGAAAAAAGTATTCTGATATTGCAGATACTTACGGTTGTACGGCGGGTCATGCTAAGGATGTAGGTTACAAGCTTTTGCATATGTTATCTGATGCTTTTGATGAACCAGTTGATAAAGGTAATCTGGAATCTGTTCTAGAACGCCAATTAAATCTGAATATAAATTTGGGCGATCGCAACACTACTAATTTTTGGGATAGCAATACAATTAACTATATCAATGGTTGCTCAGAGCTACCCAATACTACTCCAGATAGAAGTCAGCCTGCGACTCCCGACTACCAGGATGACACGAATCAAGTTAAGATTGAAATGATTGGTAAATTACGACAGTTGGGATTGAAGGATGAGCAAATTGCAGAGGTGCTAGGGCTAGCTTTCGAGGTAGTGAAGCAGATAGATTGAGCGTAACTTTTTTCTTTTTATAGTAAAGACTTTTATACTCTCCGAAAGTTTTTGGTGAATAAGGACTAAAGTCCTTACTACAAACAACTTGAATTATCGCAATCAAACAAACATCGTATTCTGCCAAATCTTAATAGTTTTGTCACTGCTACCGCTAGCCAAAAACTCTCCTTCCGGGTTAAAATTAACAGAATATACCGAATTTGTATGACCTGCAATATTGCAAATTTCTTCACCGTCTTTAACCCGCCAAATCTTGATAGTTTGATTGCTACTGCTAGCCAGAATCTCGCCATCGGGACTAAACGCGAGCGAATCAACGTACCACGAATGACCTATAATAGTTAAAACTTCTTGCCAATCTTTGACCCACCAAATTTTAATAGTATTGTCGTGACTGCCGCTAGCCAAAAACTCGCCATTGGGACTGAAAGCTATGCAACGAACCGAGTCTGTATGACCTGTTAGCGTGCAAATCAGCTTGCCATCTTTAACTCGCCAAATCTTGATTGTTCTGTCCCAACTGCTGCTAGCAAGAGTTTCGCCATCCGGGCTAAAAGCGACACAATAAACTAAATTAATGTGACCCGCTAGCGTGCATATTTCTTGCCCGTCTTTGACTCGCCAAATTTTAATTGTTCTGTCCCAACTACTACTAGCAATTAAAGTACCATCGGGACTGAAAGCTGTGCTGTAAACTGAGTTACTGTGCCCCACAAGTGTGCGGATTTCTTGTCCGTCTTTCATGCGCCAAAGTTTGACAGTTTTGTCGTGGCTGCTGCTGGCTAGCATTAGTCCGTCGGGGCTGAAAACTACTGTATAAACTGAGTTTGTATGGCCTGCGAGAGTTACTATTTCTTGTCCGTCTTCTACTCGCCACAGTTTGATTGTTTTGTCATCGCTAGCGCTGGCTATGACTTCTCCGTTGGGGCTGAAAGCAACAGAGTAAATTAAGTTTTTGTGACCTGTTAGGGTGTGAATACATTGCCAGTTATAGGTTTGCTGTTGGGGCTGGGTGGGAGTTGGACTCGGTTTGACTAACTTGGAAGTTGTTTGGGGAATTGCTAGGTCGATCGCACATTGCGGATTTATTTCTTTTAATACTTCCACAGCCGTTTGATAGCGGCGGTTGGTAGCATTTTCAATCATTTTGTCTAAAATTTTACCTAGTTCTTCACTAACTGGATTGTTCGTTAAATACTGCCGCCATATCCAGGCATCTTCGCCTGGATCGAACAAGTCAAACGGGGAAACTTGTGTTAGCAAATACAGGCAAGTTACGCCTAAACTGTACAAATCGCTGGTAAAAAATGCTTTGCCTCTGGCTTGTTCGGGGGCGATGTATTCGGGGCTGCCGATGCTGGTTCCTGTTTTGAGTAATGCCGTACCTGTGGCAATTTTTGCGGCGCCAAAATCAACTAAAACTAATTGTCTGTCGGCGCGGCGAATGATGTTTCCGGGTTTGATGTCTCGGTGAATAACGTTGTGATAATGGATGAAGTGAATGACTGGTAGTAAGCTATTGAGTAAGTCTTTGATTTGAGTTTCTGTAAATGTGCCTTCTTGTTCGACGATTTGTGCTAAATTTTGTCCGTCGATAAATTCTTGGACTACATATTGTCGGCTGTCTTGGATGGAATAGGCTAATAGTTCGGGAATTTGCGGGTGTTTGCCCAATTCGTCTAATCGCATTGCTTCTTGTTCAAAGAGTTGGGCTGCTTTTTTGCTATTGCGATCGACCCCAGATGGGATGAGTTGGCTGTCTGGTAAAAATTGCTTGATGACGCAGCGGGGTTTTGAGGGTTTGTCTTCGTCAACGGCGAGAAATGTTCGGCCAAAGCCGCCTTGTCCGATCGCCTTTATAGCACGGTATCTGTCCCGCAACAGCAATTTCGATCGACAATTTTTGCATAATTTGACTGCGGGGGGATTTTGCGGCTTGGAACAGTTAGGATTCAGACAGTAACTCATTCGATTTTAGATTTTAGATTTGGGATTTCGGATTTGAAATTTTATGTTTTTGAATATTTGCACCATGCAGTAAATATTATACCTCTTCCCCAACTTTATAAAATTTATATAAATCACCCAACAAGTAGTTTCACGCGCTATTGATACGTAAGGTGCGCAATGCGCACCCTACAGGTTTTGCTAGTCCTGAATTAACTATTTTAGAAGTTCCACATGACGGGATTGTCGTCTAAATGATCGGTGACTGTTCGCCCGATCGCGTCAATTTCTTTTAAGTCGGCCTCACTCAATTTTACCTCAGCAGATACAGCATTGTCGGCTGCTTGTTCTGTATCGCGCGCGCCGACAATGGCATTGGTTTGCGGCTGGCAAATCAACCAAGCTAAAGCTAAATTACCCAAGCTTGTTTTGTGGCGATCGGCAATTGCCGCAATCGATCTAATGCTGCTTGGACTCGTGCATAATTCTGCGGTTGAAACAGCTTATTTTTGGCGCGGTGATCGCCTTCCTGAAATTTGTGTTGGGGCCCGAATTTACCTGTCAATATTCCTTGAGCTAGAGATGAATAGGCAAGGATTGAGATATGATTCTCGATACAGTAGGACATGGCATCTTTTTCTACCGATCGCCAAAACAGAGAATAAGGCGGTTGCAAGCTGTCAATGCGTCCGTATTGGGCGGCTTCTGCTATTTGGGCGCGGGAAAAGTTGGAAAGGCCGATCGCCCTAATTTTCCATTGTTCTTTTAATTTGTTCAGGGCGTCCATTGTTTCCGCGATCGGAACAACTTCTGAATTCCAAGTGCCGGCGGGCAAGTGAATTTGGTAAAGGTCGATATAATCGGTGTTGAGGTTTTTTAGCGATCGATCGCAGGCTTCGATTACCAAATCGGATTTGAGGTGGTTGGCGAAAACTTTGCTAGCATAAACTACTTGCGATCGCACATCTGAAAGTGCTTGGGCGATGATTTGTTCGGAATGCCCTTCTCCGTAAACCTCAGCAGTATCAAAGGTAGTAATACCGGACTCAAAAGCCGCGCGCATTGCTTTTACAGTTTCGGCATCTTCAATTCCCACCCACATCCGCTTCCCAGCTTGCCAAGTCCCCATAATTATTGGGGTAATTTGAATTTCCGATGTTCCCAATTGTCGCTTTTCCATACCCTAAGTTCTCGTTTGGATTTTTAGTATTCACTTTCAAGCCATCTAATTTTAACAGAAAAAAGCTGCTGTACTTGCTTTAAACCACCGATTTTGTTACTATTGTTAAAACAAAAATAAATTTCTATGAGATCAACTACTCGCGCCCTTAAAGAATGGAATGTAGCAGTTAAGGCTTTGGAAGAAGGCAAAACCATTATACTGCTGCGAAAAGGCGGCATTCGCGAACAAGCTGGACAGTTCCATGTCCCTGACAAGCAGGTTTTGCTGTATCCAACTTTTGAACACCAACAGCCTGATTTATTAAAGCCGGATTTTGCGAATCAAGTAACAATTGTAGAATCTGGTTGGCATCCAGAAAATGTTAGAATTGGTAGTTGGGCACAGATTACCGATGTTTTTTTGGTAGCTTGGGACCCCGCAATTGCTGCGCTTTTTCCTTACCATATTTGGAATGAAAAGTTTGTCAGCGATCGCCTGAAATGGAAACAAAATCAGCCAATTTATATTTTATTGCTGCGGGCTTATCGGCTAGCAGAAATTCGAGAAATTCCGTACATTTCTGAATACGGCGGTTGCCGTTCTTGGATCGACTTAGCCGATCCTATTTCGCTGGAGGGAAGTGAGGCTGTTTTGAACGATCGCGAATACATTGAACGCTCAAATCTAATCCGCACTCTGATAGCAAATCCTCCCAAAGATTCTGGTTTGCAGAAAGTCACAGCCCTGACGGGTTCTATTGAGGAATTCAGTCCTCATTAACAGTTTTTAATGTACTTTTTGAGAGGCGCGCTTCCACCAAACCCAGCCCGAAATCCGCAGCTAATGCCATCAAAGCAGACGGAATTGCCCCAGCCAAAAGTAACTGATTGTTGACTGTAGCAACGCCCCGAAAAATAAATACTCCCAAGCCACCTGCGCCGATCGCAGCCGCAATTGTCGCCAGCCCGATCGCAATTACCGCAGCAACTCGCACGCCCGCCAAAATCACGCCCAGCGCCAGGGGCAGTTCTACTTGCCATAACAATTGCATATCGGTCATTCCCATGCCGGTTCCGGCTGCCACAATCGCCCGATCAACGCCGACAATACCGGTATAAGTATTGCGGATTATTGGGAGTAAAGAATAGAGGGTGAGGGCGATGATTGCCGTGCGATCGCCTATGCCGCCCAATACCGGAACCGGAATTAGCAAGCCAAACAAAGCTAAACTGGGAATTGTTTGCATAATATTAGCAAATCCCAAAATCAGCTTTTTCAATTTAGGTTTTCTCGTGACTAAAATTCCGAGGGGAATCCCCACAAGAATAGCGATGAAAATTGCCACAGTTACTAAATATAAGTGTTCGATCGCGCGCTGAATTATCTGGGCGCCATAGCGGTTGATAAAAGTTATCATCTGGTAATTGGTTATTGCTGATTGCTGTCAATCTGATAAATCATTTTCCATTTCAGGACTTGCTTCACCAGGATAGAAGCGAAATCCAAAATTTCCTCTAAGCTGTAAAGGCAATTTTGAGGAAATGTTTTTAGAGGTAAATCAGTTTCTCCTACTGCCAAATCTCTACCGTTTTGATAAGCTTCTTGGAAAGCTTCTTGCAAGTAAGGTTTCAGACTTGGGTTATCCTGTATCAGTCTCTGAGTGTCCCGCCGCTGCACTCGAATTGTAGACAGCCAGCTACGACTGCGTTGCTGGGGCTGATATTGCCACTTCAGCAAATGTCCCAGCAAAATGCTCAAACGATTTCTAAGTTTTTGACGTTCCTGTTTGCCCAAAGATTCAATTTCCTCAATTAAATTAGGCAAGTCAAGTTTACTCCACTGACACTTGCAAAGTAACTTGACTTGTTCTTGCGTCCAAGCATAGAAGTCCGTCTGGTAAAGACTGTGCATCGTTTAATTATCAGCTTACTTACTTAAACTATACTATCAAATTTTTGCTAAAATCATTCAAGTTTAGCTACTTGCAAACAATCAAGAAATGCCCGCGCTTCTGGATGCTGAGATTTTATAAATTCATCGGGCGATGCCAATTCAACCAACCTTCCATCTTGCATCAAGCCAATTTTAGAAGCTAACAAAAAAGCTTCTTGAATCCCGTGAGTCACAAAAATCACAGTTTTGCCTAGTTGCTGCTGCAATTGACCGAATTCCCGCTGCAATTCCAGGCGAGTAATCGGGTCTAAAGCACCAAACGGTTCGTCCATTAACAGCATCGGAGGGTCAGCAGCGAGTGCCCGGGCGACGCCCACTCGCTGTCGCTGTCCGCCGGATAACTGATGGGGATAGCGTTTGGCGAAGTGCTGGGGATCGAGGTTGACTAATTCTAACAGTTGGCGGACGCGAGATTGAATGCGCGAGTTATCCCAACCTTCCAATTTCGGCACTAAACCGACGTTTTGCTCGACGGTAAAATGGGGAAACAAACCGATTTCTTGAATTACATAGCCAATTTTTCGGCGGAGTTCAATTGAATCCCACTGAGTTGTCGGTTTCCCCATAACAATTACTTCGCCGCTGCTTGGTGTCAGTAAATTGTTAATCAATTTCATGGTAGTAGTTTTGCCGCTGCCGCTGCGTCCCAGCAATACTAAAACTTCTCCTTGGAACACTTTGAAATTGAGTTTGTCTACTAAATGCCTGCGGTTGAGGCGATATGTAACGTCGAGGCATTCGACAGCAACTTCATTGTTTAGAACCATGATTAATTTTGGTGATGTTGGTTTTTATGAATTTCAATTATGATGAAAAAAGTGGTTTCACGCGCTAGTTTTAGGGATTAGGTGCGCAGGACGCACCCTACATCATTAGGTTCTGCACCTGAATTTAAAATAAACGATAGTTTGGAAAAATTACAAATCTAACATCTAAAATCGACTTGGTTTTGCCATTCTAGCAACAATGCTCGACATTGGAGGCAAGTTAATTTTTTGAGCAAGTCGCGAATTCCATCTGGAGTAGCAGGATATGTAGCACCGATTAGTTCTGGGTTTACCGTGGCTGCGGGATGCAATTGGGCAACAAAACCGTAGAGTTTTTGATTGGAGAATGAACTGTTGATTGCCCAGCCGATCGCATTGAGGGGTTGAATAAGGGCGATCGCACTTTCTGTCACGCCTAATTCCTTTTTGATTATAGCTGGAACCGCCTCTACTGGAGTAGATCCGGCGGGTAGGCGACCGCCAGGAAAATCGAGGGTTGCGGATGCTACGCCGGGGCGATACATTGGTGGCGGAAACAGCAATTTGTCACCTTGAATGGTCAAAATTACAACGGAATCTGCTCTTTCTACTCGCCAGTATTCTACTGTTTGTCCTTCGGTTGTTTCGAGATGTTCGCCGATTAGTTTTACCCAATGAGAGTTGATTTCTACAAAGCGATCTAGAGTTTTCCAATGGGATTTTGCAGTTTGGTTCATGTCAGAAGTTTTGAAATAGATCGGATGTTTTTCGTTATGGTAATCGATCGCTGCCGAGCGCAACATTAGCCGATCGACCTTTTCAGCTTTGAACCCATTTTCCGCTCTCGATTGTAAATTTTTGCTACAACAATACACAATTGCCTAGATAATTCCGTAACATAGACTACATAATCAAATTTTATCTGCGCCTTCGCTCTGCGTTGTGACAAACCCGCCCAGGTGCAGACTCTTAGCTCGACAGGAGTAGTTATGCAACTGCAAACAGATATCCGTACTTGGCAACCGCAACCAACTCTAGCAAGCGCCGCGAGTGTCCGCAACTGGGAAAAATTTGGCTGCGCCCTACCTGCACCAAAATTGGCTCCTTCGATGTGGGTCAAATTGTTCAACCCGCCAACAGCATTCAGTTTTGACGAAGCGTGGCTGTTGTGTGAGTGTTCGGATCAAAAGTGGCTGGCTTGGATTCCTGATTATGGGGAAATTTTGCTTGCCACACATGAATTTTGCGCTACTTAAATCGGGAATTACGCACAAAAAATTTGATAAACTGCTGTTAAAATCCATATCCTTCGGGCTCCACAACCTACTTTCGGAAAAACCTGGTTTCTGTGTAATTACGTCGTTTCTAGTGAGGAATGCAAATCCCAGCCCATTTTATCAGGACTTGCATTCCTGACTACCAACCAATTTTACGATCTTGTTTCAGCGGAAATCATGTAATACCAAATCTGGCTTAAGTACCCCTTTATTTCTTAGTCCGCGGAGGCGGACTTTGTTTGTGTAGTAGCGGTTTCAACCGCCTAATCATCTTAAATTTTACCAACAAAAAGAGCCCTAGGTTTTCTAGGACTCTTTTTGTTCAAAAACACTTTCTAGTTTTTGTTTTCAGACAGCGAAACTTAGGCGCTTATTTGCAAACTGCACGGTTATTGGCATTTCTGACAATCGTACCTTCTTTGCCATTAATCTGAATCGGGTTCTTGGTGCTGGCTCGGATCAACCGGGGCTGTTTTCGCAGACATTCTCTGATTGATTCTGACCAGGCGGTGAGAGCTCCGGTGTATTCTGTACGAGTCGCTGGCGCGCGAAACTGATCGGTAATTAGGTAATCTGTGGTGATGCTAGTGTCAGTAGCAACATTAGTAATGATTGGAAAGTCAAAGGCTCTGGGCAAGGTTCTGTCCTGTATTTTGCCTGGTAGTATTTGGTATTTCTTCGAGCCGCCTTTGTAGTCAAAACCTACTTGAGGGCTGGTTTGAGCGAAGGCGGGAATAGGCAAGCTTGCTACCAAAACGGTGCAGACGCTCCAAAATAATTTCGATTTCATCTGATTCATCTCCTCAACTTCATGACGATTAGTGGTAATTAGGTAGGGCTCACAAACATTAGCTTCAATTTTGAAACGACCTGATGACACTGAGCTTTTGGGCTTGAGCTTGACCCACCTAATTTATTAGCAGACATCCTCAAAAATGTGACAACTGGTTGGTCTGACAAACTGTAAAATAGTTTCAGTTGAGTAAGATATTTACACATCTGAATTTGTTACAGGATTGGGGACTCGGTTTTACCAGAATGATTCATTTTCGATCGATGTCATTGGAACTTTATCAAATTTTGTCTCAGATATCAAGTTTTGCGAAGCAGGTATCAGGTTTTAAGATTGATTTGCCGATTGATCGAGCTTTAAGTGTTACGGGCTATACCGGAGCAAGAAAGATGCTACAGTTCGTCGATGGGCGTTTGAGTATTTTCAGGCGACAATAGACACAGAAGGGGCTTGAAAATAGGTGAGTTTAGTGGAAGATAGTAAGTTTATCGACGTATCGGAAATCATGGGTGTTCCCGCAGCTCCTGCGGGCTACAAGTCTGGCTTTGTGGGTATTATCGGACGCCCGAATGTCGGCAAATCGACGCTGATGAATCAGTTGGTGGGGCAGAAAATTGCGATTACTTCGCCGGTGTCTCAGACGACTCGCAACAGGCTGCGGGGCATCCTGACGACGCCGGAAGCACAAATTATTTTTGTCGATACTCCGGGAATTCACAAGCCGCACCACCAACTAGGCAAGGTTTTGGTGCAGAATGCGCGCACGGCGATTCAGTCTGTGGATGTGGTGCTGTTTGTGGTGGATGGTTCGGTGGAATCGGGTGGGGGCGATCGATATATTGTCGAAATTCTCAGCAATACCAAAATTCCGGTGATTTTGGGGATGAATAAGTTGGATGAACAACCCTCGGATTCCGTGTTGATCGATCGAACTTACGAGCAAATTGTAAATCCCGAGTGGCCTGTAGTGAAATTTTCGGCTCTCACGGGTGAGGGTGTCGAGCCGCTGCAACAATTGTTAATCGAACATCTGGAGGTTGGGCCTTACTATTACCCGCCCGATTTGGTGACTGACCAGCCGGAACGGTTTATTATGGGCGAGTTGATTCGGGAACAGATTTTGCTGCTGACGCGGGAAGAAGTACCGCATTCAGTCGCAATCGCGATCGACATAGTTCAAGAAGAAGCAAAAATCACCCGCATTCTGGCGACGATTCACGTCGAACGGGATTCCCAAAAAGGTATTTTAATCGGTAAAAGCGGCAGTATGCTCAAGTCGATCGGCAGTGCGGCCCGGGAACAGATTCAAAAGTTAATTGAAGGCAAAGTATATTTGGAGTTATTTGTCAAGGTGCAGCCGAAATGGCGGCAGTCCCGCACTCGTTTGGCAGAATTGGGTTATCGCGTGGAAGAGTGAAACTTTATCAGTTGGTAGGTCGTTTCCCTCTTTTGTCTGAAGACGCTGAGTTTCCCACTTACCGACTGTTTCTTATGAACTACCGAAACCACATCACGATCGAAGCAAATAAACGCGGTGGTAAGCCTTGTGTGCGCGGCTTGCGAATTACGGTTTATGAAGTGCTTGAGTACCTGGCTTCCGAGATGACCGAAGCAGAAATTCAAGGGCGATTTTCCCGATCTGACGCGAGAAGATTTAAAAGCCTGCATTGCTTATGCTGCCGATCGCGATCGTCGGTTTATGACTGCGACCTTATCCGCATGAAATTACTTTTTGATGAAAACTTGTCGCCCTAGTTGCCGAATCGTTTGAGCGATATTTTCCCTAATTCGCTGCTATACTCGGCAGATACTTCAGAACATTGACGATGGGACAAATATCAGCCAACATCATCGACCAGAATGCGCATTGCGATCGGATGAAGGAATTATTACAGTTCCGATCGACACATCCTACGAAACGTCAATCGATCGATGGTGTGGAATGGAACTATATCCTTGCTGGGACAGGCACAGAAACCGTCTTGGTTCTCAGCGGAATGCTCGGTAGAGTAGATACTGGATACCGAATGGTGATGAATCTTGAAAAAACTTATCGTGTTTTGTCAATTTCCTATCCCTTATATGACGAAATAGGCGCATTGGTCGATGGATTAATCAAACTGCTCGATCGAGAAGGCATTCAGCGCATTCACTTGGTTGCAACCTCACTTGGTACCGCTGTTGGTCATGTGCTAGTTCGGCGTTATCCCGATCGATTCGATCGGATGGTGCTATCAACTTTTGGATTGTATGACGATCGGAAATTGAAGCAAGTTAAACAATTTATTGATTTACTCGATCGTCTGCCTTATTGGGCAATCAAAAAATACTTTAAATTGGTTTTCCCTTACTCATTGAAAGGGTTTGATGAATCGGATAAGCAATTTCAAATCGCCTATTTAAACGATCTGCTTGATATTCAAAGTGATAAGCAAACGATGATGAGTCAATATCGAATGTTACTAGAGATGTTTGAGAATCCCACTTATGGGATCGATCGACCGATCGACAAATCTTCGATTCTCATTATGCAGTCACAGGATGATGAGAGCTGGGATCGCAATGCACAAGCAGTATTTCGCCAAACATACCCAAATGCCCATATTCAATTATTTGCAGAAGGCGGGCATTTTAGAGAAATCAGGGATGAAAACAAACATATTGAAACTGTTCGTCATTTCTTGGAGTTGGAATCAGCCTAACAAGTCCGTTGCACACCGACCATATTGTGTTAGTTGGTTAAGCATGAAAGATTCTAGCGGCGGGTGAACGGAGTCGTTATCTCGTAAACGCTGCCTGACTTTGGAGATGATTCGGAAGCTCGATCGAGAGCTTGACCTACAGAAAATTGGTAGAATAAATAGATAAGCTCGATCGCGCACCCATGCAACAAGCTATTAGATCCAATCTTTTCACCGTCTTTAGAATCTTGGACGTTTTGGACAAGTTATTAGATGAAGCAACCTTAATAATGCACGATCCTACTTGAAGTGCGATCGCTAATCTTGTAGGGTTCGTTACATTTCATTAACGCAATTTTTTAATGCTAATTAGATTTTAGCCGCCATTCAGTTTGATGTTAAACTTAAGTCTTGAAGCAGAGTAGCAAGTGTTGTTTAGATGCAATTTGAATGGAATCAAGACAAAGCAAACTTAAACTTGAAAAAGCATGGTGTTTCATTCAATGAGGCATCTACCGTTTTCAACGATCCCTTATCTGTGACATTCCCTGACCCAGATCATTCCTATGGTGAGGAGCGTTACGTTATCATTGGATTATCCAGTGCTAGTCGCATCCTAATAGTCCCTCACACAGATCGAGAAGATCGCGTTCGGATTATCAGTGCGCGAGAGGCAACCCGAAATGAGCGGAGATTTTATGAAGATGGAGAATAATCAAGAGCTAGAGGACGAGTTATGTCCTGAGTATAATTTTAGTAAGATGAAGGATGGCGTTAGAGGAAAATATGTCGATCGCTATAGGGCAGGAACTAATGTAGTGTTGCTCGATCCTGATGTTGCTCAAGCATTTCCAACAAGTGACGCGGTTAATGAAGCACTTCGGCTGCTCATGCAAATCGCGCAAAGACAGAAGCCTAACAATGCGTTGGAGCCGACAGAA
>JANNOR010000271.1:0-14447 GCA_031399265.1 Cyanobacteria bacterium SOY_34_metabat_3
CGGCTGCGGACTTTTTGTCTAGATGACAGAACAGCGACAAATCAGCGGTTAGCAGAGTTAACTATTTCTTTGGGAATTCGCGGGCGACTTCAGGAATGGCTGCAAAATTTGTCGATGCAAAATTTACCTGTTTCAACTGTGAGACAGTTGCGAAAAACAATGCGCGACAGCGTTCGCACCTACGTTCAACAGCGGGGTACAGAGGTACTTGAAGGGTTGAGCAAATCTATTGACTGGGAAAATATTTCGCGGTTGCTTCTCAAGCGATTGCAAACTTCAGCAGTGATGAGCGCTTCCCTGGAAATTATCAGCAAAGAACTGGCTTTGGTTTTAGAGCGCTATTTAGAGCGGGATTTAGAAAATATTGTCGCTCAGGCGATCCCGATTTTGAATATCGACCAGGTGATTATCGATCGAGTAAAAGGTACTTCTCCTCAAGAGTTGGAGTTAGCAATTCAGGGAATTGTCCAAAGCGAGTTGCAGGGAATTGTAAATTTAGGAGGTCTTTTGGGTGTTTTTGTCGGATGTTTGCAGACAGTTGTGCTGTTGATTCAGCGGTGATTTATTTAGGCAGTGGTGAGATATTTGTTGTAGTATAATATTCAATCTCTCTTGCGCACACATTACCAAAAACTAAGTCTTTCGGCTGTATTTATCGTGTCAGCCAGCAGATTTTTGGTACAAACCGGGTTTTTTTGCCCCATCCTCATTTAATTATTTCCTAAATTTATGCCAGCCCCAAATTCGGACGATCGCCCGTACATCCCCAAAAACCCGCGCAACCTCAGCCGCCAACAATACGAGCGTTTAACCGCAGAAATCGCCGCTCCCTACCGACCTGTGCGACAGTTTGTCTACGTAGCTTGCGGCGCTTCCGGCTTTATCGGCGGCGTGGTTTTCCTCGCCAAAATTGCCTCCGGGCGCGAAATTGGCTCTGCTTTGCCGAATTTTGCCCTCCAAGTCGGAGTCGTGGCTTTGATGGTGTTCTTGTTTCGTTGGGAGCAACGCGCCGAAGCCCGATCGCCGAAGTCGAAGTAACAAAAATTTACAAATCGACACAAAAATGTATCGGAGGCAAGGAAAAGTCATAAAGATAAAGAAATTATTACGAAACCGTGGTTTTCGATCGATCCCTGTAATGATTAAGAGGTTGGTTCAATTGGGGTCAGCCAATTTAAAGGCCCTAATTATAAGCCGTTTCTAACTCGTTCAAATGGGGTCAGCTCTCATAAAGACCCTAAATATAAAAAATAACTTTAAGCCCAGCGCCAGCCTTCATTGATAGAAGACCTGGCGCTTGCTAATTTTGTGGGAATCTGGGATTGAGATTTGGGACGGTTGAGGGAAAATTCACACCTCGATCGAGTTTTGTGCAAATTTTGTGTTTGATTTTATACTTACAGCAGATTCCACATTTATGAAGTACATCAGCCTATCGTTAGTTCCCCGTAGGGACACGGCACTGCCGTGTCCGTACACTTCGCAGCATTCTGAAGGTATTTCCCGAGCAGATTTGCCAGTGCAGTCACTAATTAGATATGGCTATAGTCGAAGTAGAAAAAGATATTCGGAGACTCTACTATGCGGCAATCGTTTCTCAAAGGGCGGTGGACTTTATTTTTAGCAGCAGGTGCGGGAGTCTTATTTTACAGCACTGCTGCGGTGGCTGCCGAAAAGGTAGTGCTCAAATACAGCGCGATCCGAATGACTTTAGCCGTCAGCGAATTAGAAATTTTTGCCGAAACTGGGAAAATGTCGCCCGGGTTAGAAATGCTGCTCTCCAAGGCAAAAAAAGACCCGGAAGCGGTTCGCAGCAGTCTGACGAGACCGGTGAAAGTCAGTCAAAGGTTGTTGGATCAAACTTTAAATAGTAAAGTTGGGGAAATAATTCTCGATGAAGTAGGTCAGGTAATTCGCACTCCTTCTGGAAAAGCAAATCGAGAAGCTTTGCGCGCGGCTTTGGTGCTGTCTGCAACTAATGATAACGAGATTACGCTGCTGGAATCGATGAAGAATTATCCGGCTCCAGAGGTTTATGTTGAGGGCGATCGCTTAGTTGAAGCTTACGGCAAACTTGTAGCTTTGTCAGAACAATTGGGCGGCGTTTCAGAACGGCTCCAAGACATTTTGAACAAGATTCGCCTGCCTAGATTGTAGCGGCTTTTGTCAAGGAGAGTTGATTCGGGCGATCGATCGCAGAATGTTTCTGAACCTGCATAAATTCCAGCAGAGTCAAATTTTATTTGTACAAAATTTGCCAGATTTTAACTTGACTGTCCGAGAAATCTCGGGATAAATGTTCGAGTCTTTACAAAAAAAATAAATAAATATCCGTATTTTTACTGAAAAAAGTATTTTGACAAAAAAAATCCGCGCAACAGCGTCTGTATCATCCATAAACTGAACTAAAATTGGGTGGACATTGCAGATTATCTATCTTAAGATGGAGAAACGCTGTCAGAGTACGGTGCTTGCAGAAAAATAGCTATTAGTAGTAAGCTCGTGCTACGGCAGATGCCACTATGCAACGCATTCTCCAAAACTCTTGACCCAAAAAAGTTGAAAAAACACGGTGAGAGACTGCATTAAATTAACAGCAGCTCAAATCCAAATAAAATCCTACTTGTCAGGGTAGTACACTTTCACTCTCTCGACTCTATTTACTGGGTAACACTAGCAACATGAACAGCAATCCTATTCGTTCAAAAGACCGTTTCTTGGTTTTCGGTGCTCCCGCAATTGAAGATGCTGAAGTTCAGGAAGTGGTAGCAACCATGAAAACAGGCTGGTTGGGTACAGGGCCTAAAGTCATGCGCTTTGAAAACGAATTCAAAGCTTATAAAGGTTCTCCGTATTCGGTTGCAGTCAATTCTTGTACGGCGGCATTGCACTTGAGCATCCTCGCTGCTGGGTTGAAACCAGGAGATGAAGTCATCACTACTCCGATGACTTTTTGTGCCACGGTTAATGCGATCGTTCATGCTGGCGCAACACCGGTACTGGCGGATGTCGATCCGGTGACAATGAATATCGATCCGGCGAAAGTCGAAGCTAAAATAACTCCACAAACTAAAGCAATTTTGCCAGTTCACTTTGCTGGGCGCTCCTGCGATATGGATGCGCTTTGCGACATTGCAGAGCGCCACAACTTGAAGTTAATCGAAGACTGCGCTCACGCGATCGAGACAGAGTACAAAGGCAGAAAAGCAGGCACGTTTGGCGACTTCGGCTGCTTCAGCTTTTATGTCACCAAAAACATCACCACGGGCGAAGGCGGCATGATTTTAGCTAGCCGTCAAGAATATGCCGATCGCCTGAAAATCTTGGGGCTGCACGGGATGAGCAAAGATGCTTGGAAGCGCTTTAGCGACTCGGGTTACAAGCACTATCAAGTAGTGGAAGTCGGCTTTAAATACAACATGATGGATCTGCAAGCTGCGATCGGCATCCATCAAATGGAAAGAGTCGCCCCTTATTGGCAGCGGCGCGAGCAAATTTGGAAGCGCTACAATGAAGCGTTTGCCGATCTGCCGATCACAGTACCAGCAGATCCAGAACCAGAAACTATTCACGGCTATCACTTGTACACGATTTTAGTCGATGAAGCTGCATCCGGTATTAGCCGTGATGCTTTTCTCGGCGCGATGACTGCTGAAAACATCGGTATCGGCGTTCACTATCAAAGCCTCCCGGAACATCCCGTGTATCAAAAAATGTTTGGATGGAAACCGGAAGATTATCCCCATGCGCAGCGGATTGGAGAGCAGACAGTGAGTTTGCCGATTTCCGCAAAATTAACAGATGCTGATGTGGAAGATGTAATTGCTGCTGTTACAAAGTGTTTGGCGATCGGCAAAACTCAAAATCCAGTTTTGGCAACCGCAGGCTAAAGTCCTGAAATAAATTGCAATTAAAAAATTCGAGTTGTTTTTTAACAAAAGCAGCTCGAATTTTTTTGTCTGGAACGCCCTCGGAGCCGAGATCCCAGATGTCGTTCCAATTATCCTTTTTTCTGGCAACAGTGATGAGTGTATAGCCTTTCGAGCTCTTATATGAGGTACTCATGGGCATCGGGCATACCTCACTTTTTTGAGAACCGCTGTAGACGATCGCGATTATTTAGGATTAAAAAATAGCGGCACACACTACACCTACTGTTACATGAGTTTTGAGAATTAGTATCAGATTTGAGATTTCAGAGGCGAAAACACCCTCATGTAAGGTTATGCGATCGGATACGGAGAGCGGTGAGAGCCGATCCGCAGCCGCGAGTCGGGGGCTTGTACCTAGATATTTTTATTTAGCGAGCTTAGTCAGTAATATCCCGGAGGGGAGGATATGCGATCGAGCTGCTGCCAATGGCGATAGCGATCGTTATATAAAACGCTTGAAAGTCTTCTCTAACATAACTTTACACAACATTATTGAAAAAAAATTGTGCGTTGTGGATGGTGCTGTTCGATCTTTACAGTAAAAATACATAATTTTGCGTTCTCGGCCTTGCCAGTGATTTTACTGAGGTGCTATGTTGTGACCATACAATCACTGTCAAATTACGGCACCTGCTTTTAAAGCCAACAAAACCGGTCTCCCAACAGATCCTATTTTTTCAATGTCCGTGTTTAGAAAACAGCCGAAAAACTCTAATTAACTCAAGACGAATCCCATGTTAAAAATAAGTGCTTTATTCCCAATGCATTGCAATGACCGAGCGATCAGCCACGTATTTTTTTCAGTGTGCAAAGAATGGCAAAACCCCGATCTGAAGGCTCGCATGGTTGTCCCGAGTTGCGATCGCTCCTGTCGCGGCTCCAATATGGTTGAAGCAATTCCGTCATTTCTAGCAAAACTGTATTACCGCAGCCCTACTCTTCCCCAAATCAAGACAGAGAAGCGTTTTCTCAAAGATTTCAAAGATTTCGATGTTGCCTACTTGTGGCCAACTACCTCAATTGATACTGTCAAGAGCGTTCACAATCACAACAAGCCGATTTTTTTGGAGCGAGTTAATAGTTCTCAAAGGCAAGCTAAGAGCATCCTTGACGATGCTTACTCTCGCTTGGGATTGCAACCTCAACACCCAATTACCCCAGAAAAAATTCAGAACGAAGAGCAAAAACTCAAGCTGGTTGACTTTTTGTTTTGTCCTAGCCCGGCAGTAGTAAAATCGTTTCAAGAAGCCGGAGTTTCAGAAGATAAACTGCTATTAACGACAGAAGGTTGGTCGCCAGAGCGTTTCCCCAAGCATCAATCCCGCAAACCGCCATCAGACAAAGTTAACGTCCTGTTTCTCGGTTTTGCCTGCGTCCGCAAAGGCGCTCACCTGCTCTTGCAGGCTTGGGAGAAAGCAGGGATTAACGGAACGCTGACAATTTTTGGCGAACTCGAACCGGCGATCGCTCAAACTTGCGGCCATTTGCTGAAACGTCCTGATGTAGTTCACTTGGATTATGCCTTGGACTACAGTTCTGCCTATCGCGAAGCTGACTTTTTTGCCTTTCCCAGTCTGGAGGAAGGTAGCGCACTTGTCATCTATGAAGCAATGGGTCATGGTTTGCCGATTCTAGCTTCGCCGATGGGAGGAGGCGGTATTGTGCGCGATGGCATTGATGGCATAATTCTCGATCCCTACGATACTGACGCTTGGGTGGAGGGATTGCGAAAACTATCTAATTCTCCTGATTTGCTCGCTAAGATGGGAGCCGCCGCCCGCAACCGAGCTTTGGAGTTTACTTGGCCGCAAGTTGCTGCGAGGCGCCGAGAGCAGATTCTGCAAAAACTTCACCAAAAAACGAGCGAGAAGCCCCTGGCTTTAGACATGGGGAGGAACGCGGCTGCGACGACCGTCGCCTAATAATGAGTATCAAACAAATTGACCCAGGTGAATGGGATACAAGCCCCGTCCTTCTAGGACGGCTTTATGTTATAATTTAATTGGTTGAAATGCCCACCTAAGATTGCAGCGATATATACTCATTTTGAGTTGAAACCGGGACTGATCCAGTAATAGGGAAAGACTGAAGGGCAATGGTTAAAATCCAACCTGGAAGCAAAATAAAAAGTATTGTTAATGTTTTCAAACAAAACGATACATATAGTCGGGACAGGGCATTGCCACGACTCTAAATGGACGCAGAGACAGGGTAAGACTACTTCGGTAGCACTAGTCGAGGAAGCGTCAAGAATCACCGCACTTTTAGGGCGGTGAGTATGTCAAAACCAATAAGTTCTGTCAGCCAACAAAGAATCCCCCTTTTTTTTAAGGGGGATTGTCAACTAATTATTAGTTTTGTCTTGACTTGTAGGCTCCCGAAGCTAGTCGTTGTTCATATAACCACTGCTTGCTTTCAGGAGTATCATCCAGCCAGCGATCGATGACATCTGCCCATTTTATCGGCAGACGCAACTGAGACCACGTTGCATGAGAAACTTCAGAAAGATTGTGGTAAAGCGCTGAATCGGACATCACTTTTTCAATACAATCTGCTAAAGCTTGAGAGTTGCCCGCCTCAAAAATCATGGCATTAGTGCGGTGCTTTAAGTGGGTTGCAAACATGGGGTGATCGGAAGCGACGATCGGCGTTCTCGTGCGCAAAGCGTGCTGAATTGTCAGCGGAAAACCCTCTGGATATTCGTGCCTGCTAGTAACTAGCACCAGATCGGCTTCTCTCATTGAAGGTTCTAAGGTCTGAGTAGGCACTATTCCGAGAAACTCTACAGAATCTTTTATTTGCAACTGTTCCACTCGCTGCTTAAAATACTCTTCTTCACCTTTACCAGCCATTTTTAAATGCACTGAGATATTCTGGCTTTTCAACTTGGCGACAGCTTCTAAAATATCGCCAACCCCTTTACTTTGGATTAACAAACCAGCATAAAATAATTTCACGCTCTTGACGCTAGCTGGTGGTTGTTTTGGTGGCAAAGAGCCGGGGTCACTATCTATGAGGAAATCCCAAGGAATAATTTTATCAGGTTTGACTCCGATATTTTGGAAGAGTAGGGAAGATGTAAGACCGTAAGTACCCACCCATTCTATTTGGTTTTTATTCAATACCCTAGCAAGTAAATAGCTGCGCCACTTTTCCTTCCAAGTTCTTGTAAAAACAGATTCGGCAAATACCGCGATCGTTCTCACTTTATTGTCTATCGCCCAATTAAAAGCTTCTCGGATAGGTGTGCGCATCACAAGATGAGTCGGACTTTGCTGTGCGATTAAATCGATTAATTCTGTAATGTTAAATTTTTCCTTAAATCCTGCACCGATCGACCTTACACCGTTATCTAGCTTCTCATTATGTTTTTCTGTCGTGCAGCAAATCACCGCTACTGACTCCGCTCGTTTTGCCATCTCGGTAACGGCATCAACTGAATATTTTTGAGCGTAGTAGTTTTCACTGCCACCATTAGCTAGGCGCTGGTAGGCTTCTCGGTAATCGCCCCCATACTGAACTATCACTAAACGCATTTTGGTTAACTTTTGCTTTCAAGTGTCTAATAGGACTTACGGTGCAAAATATTTGTATCAGATGGATTTTGACGGTTTTGTTCAGCGCCCGTAAAGCACTGTTACTGTTATTTTGCTTCAGTCCTATTATAAAGAGTCGGCGGAGCATACCCATGAGTGAAATGCCCCCGGATTCGTTTTACGTCGGGGGTTTACGGATTTTTTTGAGTGATTTTTTTCGCGCGTGTTGGAATTAAGGTGTTTGAATTAGTCAAGAGTCAGTAGGCAGAAATACTCTTCCCTGCAATCTCAACTCCGAAGTGACGATCGCATATTGAACGGCACCCGGCACCGTTGGAGGGTAAAAGTGAGACACCGTTACAGGTTCTAATTTGGCTGGACTCAGTAAGCCAAAGTTTCTAAAGTTTCGCGCAGATAGGAGCGAACCTGCTGATCGAGGGTGGCATTTTGGTGCTGACGCTCAAAATTGAGTTCTAGCTGCCAGCGTTGAAATCCTGAACTTGCGCCGATCGCGGATTTGAGACTGCCCCAGATTTCTGAATCTTCGCACAGCTCGATCGGCTCTGCGGCTTGAGGTGGTTGTGCGATCGGTAGATAATTCGCCATATTGTTATACCTCTGTTTTAATCCCTTGTAAGGATTGAAAGCTTACCTTGACACTCTCCATTATAGATTCTTCTCTCGAAATAGCCAATATAAAATATCCACAACCTGCGATTCAAAATTAAATATTAATACTATTAATAATCTCAATCAAAGCCGGGAATTACCTATTTTTTTAGAGCATATATCTGTCTAAAGTAAAGTAGCTTAAATTACAATTATCTGCATTTTAATTTTTTATTTCACTGTTCGATCGACTGTTCGGGTAGGGATGTAGGGCGGTTGGTGTCCGCAGGTTCTGAGTTGACAATACTAGGTGACGAATTCCCGATGCCGGATGCTGGCTTAATTGACTCAGCAGCGGCAGTTGTCTCGACAGCATTTGCCGCCAAAAGTCGATCGACTTGCCAAGGGGCGATCGTAAAATCATGCCGAATTTTTTCTAAAACATAAGGCTTTGTCGCTGCAAATTTTGATTCCGGCGTCAGCAAAACAGCCATGACACCAGCAGACACCTGCAAAAACAAATTGCTAGCTAAAAAAGCAGCAACTGCCAACAACAACCCAGCCCACCGCCAGGAAGGAGGAAACGGAGCAACCGTTGCCGCGAGTGGAGCCAATCGGTAGAGTTGCCACAAAATTACTGCCAGCAAAACCGCAACAAAAAGAGCGACTCCTTGATTTAACTCCGTTTTAAACCGACTCAGAATCTGCTGCTGCGCCTTAGTTAAATTGTCCGGTTTCACCGCCACAACTAAAATACTAAAAATGTAAAAAGGGCGGAACCACTGCATCCAGAGTACAGGAACAATACCAGCAGCAGCCACTAAAAACACTTCTAACCAGACAGGGAGCATGGGAGAACCCACTGCGAGTCCCAGCAAGCACAGTCCCAGGAAAATCGGCAGTGCAGCAGCCCCAGAAAGGTGAATCCACAAGAAAGGATCTGACCAAAAAGAACGCATAAGTGAAGGAAGAAGGAAGAAGGAAGAAGGAAGAAGGAAGAAGGAAGAAGGCCCTTCGACTTCGCTCAGGAAACGGGAAAAAGAAGGAAGAACAATGCTTAAAACTCAAGGCAGGTGATTAGCCTGCCTTGAGTCCAAGATCCACAATTCAGAATCCAAAATTATGCCGAGAGAGTCCGGCGCTTAGTAACCATCCGGTAGGCTTCAATAGTATCGCCATCGGCCCAGTCGCTAAACCCGCTCAAGGAAATACCGCATTCAAAGCCAGTATTGACTTCCTTGGCATCTTCCTTCATCCGTTTGAGGGAGTCGAGGACACCTTCGTAAACGACATTGTTACCCCGGCGCACCCGCACCTTACAGTTACGGATGACTTTGCCAGAGAGTACCATACATCCAGCCACAGCCCCGCGACCGATCGCGAAGACAGCGCGCACTTCGACTTGACCCAGAGGTTCTTCGACCAATTCCGGTTCCAGCAGGCCTTCCATCGCCCCTTGAATGTCATCCAAGAGGTTGTAGATGATGCTGTATTCCCGCACGTCTACACCCGCTTGATCGGCTGCTTGGCGAGCGCCGGTAGCTAGAGTAGTATTGAACCCGATAATCACAGCATTGCTGGCTGCGGCGAGGTCAATGTCGGTTTCTGTGACTTCCCCAGGAGCAGATAGCAGCAGTCGGAGTTGAACTTCTTTTTGAGGAAGTTGGGTCAGAGAGCCGACAATGGCTTCCAGGGAGCCTTGGACATCTGCCTTCAAGATCAAGTTGAGTTCCTTGAGAACTCCTTCCTTGGCTTGTTGAGAGAAGCCGCTGAGACTGATCCGACCGCCTTGTAGCAGACGCGAACTACGTTGATCGTCCGCTCTACCGCTGGCGATCGCCGCAGCTTCTTTTTCGTTCGCGAAGACATCGAATTCGTCTCCAGCGCGAGGTACTTCTCGCAGCCCCAGCACTTCCACCGCAAAGGATGGAGTTGCTTGTTTTACGTGCTCGCCGCGATCGTCGATCATCGCCCGCACCTTGCCTAGAGCCGAGCCTGCGACCACAATATCACCAACTCGCAGAGTACCGTTCTGCACCAACAAAGTTGCCACAGGCCCCCTTGCCTTATCGAGGTGAGCTTCAATCACCGTACCCTTAGCAGCACGGTTCGGGTTAGCGTTGAGGTCTTCCATTTCCGCAACAGTCAGGATCATTTCCAACAGCGTATCCAGGTTTTCGCCTCGGATCGCGCTGACAGGAACCATCGTGATATCGCCGCCCCAGTCATCTGCAACCAAGCCGTACTCTGTCAGCTCTTGCTTCACCCGTTCCGGCTGAGCGCCCTCCTTGTCAACTTTATTAATCGCCACGACAATTGGCACTTTAGCCGCTTTCGCGTGGCTGATAGCTTCAATTGTTTGTGGGCGCACGCCATCGTCCGCCGCCACCACCAAGATGGCGATGTCCGTAACCCGCGTTCCCCGAGCCCGCATTGCTGTAAAGGCTTCGTGACCTGGAGTATCCAAAAATACTACCTGCTGGCTCTTGCCTTCGTGTACCACATCGACGTGGTAAGCACCGATGTGCTGGGTAATTCCCCCTGCTTCTCCCTGAGCGACCTTGGTTTTGCGGATCGAGTCGAGCAACGTAGTTTTACCGTGATCGACGTGACCCATAATCGTGACTACTGGCGGACGGCGCTGGAGGTATTCCATATCCGTTGCGTCCAGCATCTCGATTATTTTCTGAGCTGGGGCTTGTTTTTCAGGGGTTTCTACCTCTACGCCCATTTCTTCGGCTACCATTCTCACCGCTGAAATATCCAAGGTTTCGGTAATGTTGACCGCAATCCCTTTAGAGAACAGCCGCTTAATGATTTCGGTTTCGGGAACTGCCAGAGTAACTGCTAGTTCTTGAACGGTCATCGGCCTGCTCAGCAGCAGCTTTTCTGGGCGTTCAACTTTTGGTTCCGTTGTTTTGCCACCACTACCACCACGACGACCGCCTCCGCCACTCGAACCAGAGGAGCTTTTATCGTGAGAAGGGCCTGGTCTCTTATTTTTGCCGCTGCTTCCGGGTGCGCCCGGAGTTGGCATTGACTTGGGAGCTGCTTGTGTCTTGGCCTTAGCCGGGCGGGCTAGGGACAGGCTGACCGTGACTATTGTTGGTGTATCCGAACCATTCTCTAAGTCATCGTCATCGTCATCTATAGGTTTGAGACGACTACGCTGCTTGAGTTTGGCAGCTTTAGCAGCTTTGGCAGCATCTGAGGTTTCTTCGTCATCTTCTTCCCAAATGACGGAAGTCTTTTTGGCAGGACGGGGGAGGGAGGGCCTTTCGAGGAGAAGAATCCCGGACTCCGGCGTATTGTCTTCTTCATTGTCGTCAGTGTCATCCCCTGCGGCTCCGGTGTCACCGCCGCGGCTGCTCAGCCCGGTGGCTGATTTTGCCGGGGCAAAGCTCGGGCGCGGGCCACCACCTGGTCGGGGTCGATCGGCAAGTTGAGTTTTGACTGGGCCGCCGGTGCCTTCCCGGCGCGGTCTTTGCGCGTCCCCTGGTGCAGGTCTGCTCGGACGGCTCGGTCTAGCCGGCGCTTCCAGAGTTTCTGTCTGTTCTGATAGCTCTTGCTCTGTTCTGGCAAGTTTTAGTACCGGTTTGTTTCCCAGATTTTGCGGGCTGCGGCCAGCCGACTCCGAGGCCGCTCTGACTGGTGGCGAGGTGAGTTTTGCCGACGGCCCGGGGGGGGCGACCTGCTGGCGCGGAGGGCGTTCTGGAGCCTTTTCCGACGGCGGTTGAAGTGCCGTATCTGTAGCAGGTGGCTGATCCTGGACGGTTGTTTCAGGGGCGATCGTCCCTAAACTTTCCGACACTGTTTCCGACGGCTCCGTCGAGACCGCGACATTGGGCTTCGACAGTACAGGTCGATTGATATTTGGTTTAGCTGGAGACTGGAGTTGTTGAGTGGCGGGCGATTTGGGAGGAGTTGCCACGGTGGCCCCCGGCTGGGGTTTTTGCTCCTCGTTGCCCGCAGGCTGGGAGGATGCACCAGCCGGCCGTACTTTTGGACTGCGTATTTCTAAAATTTGCTGCTTTTTTTGTTGGTCGTTAGGGTGAGGGCCAGATTCTCTAGATGGCGCTGCTGCTCTTTCGGGAGGAGCTGGCTTCGCGGGGGAAGAGTGGCTGCTGGCTACGTATTTTTCCGCTGCAAGGCGAATGCGTTCTGCTTCTGATTCTGTAATTGTGCTGCTGTGGCTCTTGACTGAAATATTGAGCCGCTCGCAAACTGCCAAGATGTCTTTATTATCCAAATTTAGTTCCCGTGATAATTCGTAAATTCTTACTTTGCCGTTGTTCATCCACTCTGCCCTCTTTTGTGCCAACCAGTTTTTACATTGTGATTTTGTGTTCTAATGACGACATCATTCGCTGTGATTGATTCAGTGTCAGGAATCGGGGTTTTGGTACTCGCTCAGCAATTTTATCTAAAAGATGCAACTGGCTGAAGTCTGCGGTTGGAGAATTCTCAAGTCTTTTTGGGAATGCAGGAACTCAGAAGTCTGAATTTTGGCAACAGCCACTCTCTCAAGCTTCAAAGTTTGCCTTTCCACCTTGAGGATACCTCTGCTAGTACCCTACCTTTATCTAATCTGACACAAATCTTTCCAGACTGGTGGGCCGATCGGATTGGGGTTTTAGAGCTGGCGCTACCGGTAATTACTGGTAGGGCTGCCCGCGAGGGTTTATACAGTTGAGGCCGAACTCTTGTCGGTTTTTCGCCCGGAAGTTGAGCCGCAGTCAGATCTAAAGTCAGATGCGGCTAAACGCTGCCAAAGTGTTTGGTACAGTTCATCAGACACAGGCGCTTTGAGCGATCGCCCAAGTCGATTTTTTTTCTGAGCAGCTTTGAGGCATTCTGCTTCCTGACAAAGGTAAGCGGAACGACCGAGGCCGCGATCTAATTGTACCTGATGAGAAGGATAGACCCTGACTACTCGCCAAAAAGCTTCTTTATCAGCTATTTTTCGACAACTTGCACAGCACCGGTAGTTCGGTTTCATTTCTTGTCAGAGGGGGGGAGTGGGAGAGTGGGAGAGTGGGAGTAGAGGATAAGTCTTCCTTGTCTCCCGATCGGAAAAATAAGAGTGAATCTCGCGGTTTTTAGACTGAGGCTTCAGTTTCCTCCGTAGTGGCTACCTCATGTTCCTCAAATTCTGCCGTTTCTGCTTCGCCGTCAAAGCCTGATGCTTCTTGTTCGTCTTCGTAGTAATCGCCTGCTAGTTCTTCGAGCCTGGTCTCTTCTGCTGCCAATTTGCTGTCTTCGGCGTCGCGATCGTACTTAGCAATATCTTTGATATCGATTTTCCAACCTGTCAAGCGAGCTGCGAGGCGGACGTTCTGACCCTCTTTACCAATGGCAAGACTCAGTTGGTCTTCCGCGACCAAAATGTGAGCGCGCCTGCCTTCTGGGGCCACCAAACGCACTTCATCTACTCTAGCTGGACTCAGAGCGTTGGCAATATAAGTTGCGGGGTCAGGAGACCAGCGGATCACGTCGATTTTTTCGCCGCGCAATTCGTTGACTACTACCTGAATCCGCGATCCCCGCGCTCCGATGCAGGCTCCTACCGGGTCTACGTCGCGATCGAGAGTATCTACTGCTATTTTAGTCCGAGGCCCGACGTGGCGGGAGGGCGGATTTGCCTCTCTAGCGACGGCAACAATTCTCACAACTCCGTCTTCTATTTCTGGCACTTCGTTAGCAAACAGGTAAACCACCAAACCTGCATCTGCTCTAGAAACAAGTAACTGTGGGCCTCTAGTAGAACCTTCGCCTACCTTTTTGAGATAGACCTTGAATGTGGCGTTTGCCCGGTAATTGTCATTGGGCAACTGTTCGCGTTTTGGGAGTTCTGCATCTACTTCTGGCTGACCGAAACTGCTGGTGACTGCTAAAATTACCGACTGCCTCTCAAACCTGAGCACTCTTGCTTGAAGAACGGTTTCTTCTAAATCTTTGAACTCTTCTTGAATCATTTTGCGCTGTTGGTCGCGCAATTTTTGTGCCAGCACTTGTTTGGTCTGGATGGCGGCCATGCGACCAAATTCTTTTTGATTTGGTGTTACGTCTACGAGTACGATGCTGCCCGGTTGAGCTTCTGTGGCTACTTCTTGGACTTCCGAAAGTGATATTTCGTGATCGGGATTGGTGACTTCTTCGACAATAGTTTTGTTGGCTAAAACGCGAAAACCTTCTTGTTCTGCGTCGAGTTCTACATCAAAGTTGTCGAAGTATTCTTCGCTGAAGTGGTCTAGTTTCTGGGTGCGGCGGTAGCGTTCGTATCCTTTTAGCAGGGCTTCTCGCAAGGCTGCTTGGACGGCGTGTTTGGGTAAATTTCGCTCTTTACTAATACCTTCGACCATTTCTTTTA
>JANNOR010000309.1:0-6410 GCA_031399265.1 Cyanobacteria bacterium SOY_34_metabat_3
GGAACTCTTGCGAGTTGGTAAGCGCCGCGACTGTCCAACAATTGATATTGATTTGCCTGCAATCCGAATTCTTTAAATTTATGTGGATATCCCAGCACCAAAATAGAGGGAGAACTTTGGTTTTTAGATTCCTCAATGTAGTCCCTCGCACCTCGAAAAAGTCGGTAAAAAGTCACGGGGCATTCGGTATAATAAACCAGACTAGGTTTCCAGAAACCAATCATCATCAATTCTTCCCCTGGCAGTTTTTGTTGAACTGCAACCTGCGCTAACTGTCTCAGAGGTAACTGACGGTTGATATCAACCAATTTGTAAGCGGGAGTCAGACCAAAGATGATAAATGCGACTAATCCGATGAAGTTGGCAACCAAAATCCAGCGCTGCTGACGTTTCCAGAGTAAAAGTCCGATCGCCCCTGCCGCCGTTATCCAAATCGCACCGCCGACAATCAGCAATCCCGACTGCTGAATTGCTTGGGGAAAATTGGGCATTGCCGGATCGTCTCCCAGCCAGTTGTAGCAGTAGAAAGTTGCTCCGGCTATAATCAGTAAAAATACGACATTTAAAATGTATGTAACTAACAGCCCTCGCGGTAAATAATGCGGTTTTTTTTCTAACTTTTCCCGCCGATTTTCTGGTTCTCTCCCTGCAATAATATCGCTCCACAATAGCGTTACCAAAATCGCAGCAGCCGGCAGTAAAGGCAATACATAACTGGGCAATTTTGTGACGGCGATCGTGAAAAACCCAAAGATGCAGCCGAACCAAAATAAGGCAAATAAACTTAATTGAGCCGATCGCGGTTGACGACGCCAGTAACTGCGCTGCCAAAAACGGGTACGGGCGATCGCCACCGGCAAATAAATCGACCAAGGTGCAAAACCAACTAGCACTACCAAAAAGTAAAAATACCAAGGCGCCGAGTGCTTGTTGACTACTTCAGTAAAACGCTGAAAATTGTGATAGCCGAAAAAGCTGTCAATATAAGTTTGACCGTTGGCTATAGTAACGAGAATATACCAAGGCAGGGCGATCGCCAGAATAATCAAAATTCCCGACACCGGACGCATTTCGCGCCAAAGTTGCCGAAAATTGCCCAAATAAAGCGCAAAGCATCCAACAATCAGCGCTGGGATGACAATTCCTACAGGCCCCTTAGCCAGAATTGCTAAGGCAATTAGTACGTAAAAAGTCAGATACCACTTATTGGGAAATCGGGAAGCGGAAGCGGTGGAAAATCCTGCTTTTTCTCTGTCTTCTTCTAGGGTGTAACCGAGGAAAAAAGCGAGCAGTGCCGAACACATACAGGCGCTCAAAAGCATATCTGAAACGCCAGTCCGTCCCCAGGCAATAGTTTGGGGATTTAAGGCGATTAGGGCCGCACCAATCCAAGGAGTAGAAAGAAAGAGGGGGGGAATGGGAGAAGGGGGAAATTTTTCTTCTTCTTCATTCCTTCTTCCTTCTTCCTTCTTCCTTCTTCCTTCTTCCTTCGATAAGGTATAAAATCCGAGGCAAGTCAGCCCGATCGCGCACAAAGCCGAGGGAAGACGCACAGCCCACTCGTTAACCCCCAGAAAACGATAAGCCACCGCCATCAGCCAATAAATCAACGGTGGCTTGTCAAACCTGGTTTCGCCGTTGAAATATGGGGTGATCAAATCTCCTGTCACCGTCATTTGACGGGCGGCTTCGGCAAACAGCGGTTCGGTTTCGTCAACTAAACCGATGTTGCCGAGATTCCACAAAAAACCTACCCAGGCGATCGCGCACAGCCACAACAGCGACAGCAACAAAGGTGCTAACGGGCGATTCCTAAACTCTGACAAATTTTTAATAACTTCCTTCACCCGAGCTTCCTGCGATTTTAGATGGTAAATTTTAACTCGCATAGAGAGTCTACCGAAAAATTAGCCTTCAGGAAACTCGGACTGCGATCGAATCCGCTTCACCTCATATCAAATCCGGTAGCATCGGAATTGATATTACCCGAAAGCAGGACACGGCAGTGCCGTGTCCCTACAATCGATCGCGGTAGGGACACGGCACTGCCGTGTCCTCTATATCATAGGTCGTTGCAGCCGGAATTGATATCAACCCTGTTTCTCCACCAAAATCCCGGCCCGCAGCAAAGCATTCAAGGCTGCAAAATTAACTGCCATTCCCCGGCTGTGCGGTTCCAAGCCGGCGAGGCTGTCTCTCCGGCGACATAAGGCCCCCAGTAGCGGCGGGAACCATCCTGAGCAAAAACCACCAGAATGTCTCCCTGTTTGACTTGTAACTTGCCCTCCGGCAGCGATAGCATCAGTCCCTTGCCGCCGCCTTCCCCCGGCGCAAAATCCCAGTGCGCCGGTTTGCTGTAGGATTTCTCGGCTTGCCGTTTTGACAGCAGGGCGACTCGCACTGGGTGTTCGCTGCGGTTGCTGACGCGCAAACTGCCGGCAGCTGAGGAATTTGCAGGGAGTGAGGAATTGCTTTCCTCATCAGGCTCTGGGGCGGTTGGTATTGAGTCGGGTTTGGGCTTGTTTGCGGTGTCTGCTGAAGCTGTCACAACTGGGGACACAGCGGGTATTGGGGGGAGTGCGGTGGCTGAGGAGGGCAAATCGCTCGGCCTATTTGCACCGTTGGAGATAGTGATTTCAAAACGTCCTAGAAACATTCCTGTAATTAGGACGATCGCCACTCCAGTTATCATCTGGTAAATTTTAAGTTTCATAAATTTTATGCTTAAAGAATAGACTGCACGCCTGCAATTAGTCATCACCATCTTTAATGTAGAACCCGGAGCGGCTGTGCCACAAGATAAAGCTACACTTAATTACTTGACCGTTTTGGGCGATTTTGTTCGTTGGCGCAGCCCCCGTAGGGGCGGGCAATGCTTGCGCCCGAGCGCTCAATACCATTTTAAATGTTAAATTTTAAATTTTAGATCGCGGCATACTAACCGCAGTCAGGATTTAAACTTTTTTGTAGAGGCATTTCTTGACCTATCGGTATAACTTTTAACTTCTATGCAGAATACCAGAATTAACAGATTGATTGATGTTCTGGGCGAACAATTCGGACGCTGGCTGAGCAATCCTTGGCGGCGGATTTCGCTCCTGGTAATTAGCCTGCTGTTCGGCACTTTTTTGGGAACAGCTATTTCGACGATCGCCGGACAATCGGCTGATTGGGATATTATCGCGGCCGGGCTGTTGGTGCTGTTGACGGAGTTGGTTAACCGGCTGGTTTACGGTAGCCCGCGGCCGTTAGCGTTAGCGTTAGCAAAGCGATCCGAAGGAAAGCGATCCGAAGGAAAGCCCGCCCCTACGGGGGCTGCGCCAACGAAGAGGATCGCCCGTTCTTTGTGGGTGGATATGCTCAATGCTCTGAAAGTTGGCCTGACTTATAACTTATTTGTGGAAGCTTTTAAACTGGCTTCTTAAAATATTTTGAATAGCTGCGAATTTAAGGTTAAATATATGTCAGTTGCGGATGATATTTATGCCAAACCAGCCCCGCTTAGAAAGTTTTGAGCCGATCGACCGATCAACTATAACGCCTGTTGAAATTTTACACCGCTGGCAAGCTGGAGATCGCCCGATGCCTCCCGACTTCGATCGCCTCGCACGCTGGGAACTTGCCGATGATGCGCGATCTGGCGCTTTTGGCATTACTCCTGACAATGCAGCCGATGTTGTCCGCCGCAAAACCGATTTATTCTTTTCTCTTGTGGGCGAACTTCATACTTTCCCCCTAAATTCAACTGTTTTTCTCGAAACATTGTGGAAGCTTTGGCTGCCGCTGGCAATTCAATTATCGACAGAAAAACAAAGGTTAAACCGTCCTCTAATTCAAGGAATTTTAGGAGGGCAAGGAACGGGAAAAACAACTTTATGCGAAGTTTTGAGGGTGATTCTCTTAAAATTGGGATATTCTACAGTCAGTCTTTCTTTAGACGATCTTTACAAGACTTATGCCGATCGCCAACAACTCCAAAAAGCCGACCCGCGCTTAATTTGGCGCGGCCCCCCGGGAACTCACGATATTGACTTGGGAATCTCCGTTTTAGATGAGTTGCGCGGTTCTGAAACTTCTTTGCAGATCGATCGCGAATGCCGTAGGGACACGGCACTGCCGTCTCCTAAACAGATCGAAATTCCCCGGTTTGACAAATCTGCCTGGGGAGGTGCGGGAGATAGAACTCAACCAGAACTTATTTCCGGTGCGGATATTGTACTGTTTGAAGGTTGGTTTGTCGGCGTAAAGCCGATAGTTGATGCCCGATTAAACGAGTTTTTGGCGGGTGCGCCGTTTCCGATTGTCACGGATGCAGACTGTCAGTTTGCGCGCGATATGAATGCCAAATTGCACGACTATGTACCGCTGTGGAAGCGATTAGATCGGTTGATAGTTTTGTATCCCCAAGATTACCGCATTTCTAAAGTGTGGCGCCTTCAGGCGGAACAGAAAATGATGGCGCAGGGTAAGTCGGGAATGACAGAAGACGAAATTAATCGGTTTGTCGAATATTTCTGGAAAGCACTACATCCCGAGTTATTTATTCAATCAATGCTTGAGGGCGATCGGGTGGATTTAATAATTGAGATTTTGGTCGATCCTCTTCGAGGGCTTTCCTTCGGATCGCTTCGCTAACGCTAACGGGCGATCGGCAAAGTCTGTCGGACGATCGGCTGATAATTAAGCCGTAGTAATACCAATTTTAAACGAAATAACAGTATTCTTGTCCCCCCCCCTTTGCAAGGGGGGGCTAGGGGGGTCGAAGAGTGTTGCACGATTTTAGAGAAATGGTATAACATCAATTCCGCTTGCACTCTTCGACACAACATAGAGGACACGGCACTGCCGTGTCCCTACCGCGATTAATTGCAGGGAAACGGCACTGCCGCGTCCTTGAATGCTTAATTTTAAATCTCGATTGACAATTCCTAAATTAACTGCCGGGAGTGCCAAGTTCGATCGCCTTTTGCACCAAATCATCGGTAACATTCCCCGGTACACCTGCGGGGCTAACTTCCTTAGCCATCGACAGAAAATCAGCGGGATTGCCGCTTGAATCTGCCGGCATTGCAATCTCTTGAGGAGCGGGAATAGCAAATTTAGGTGCAGTTGCAGCGGCCGCAGCTTCAGCGCCGGCACTCGTGCGATCGATGTCACTAACGCTGAATTCTTTTGAAGCTTCGTAGTCTGCGGATACATCCACCTTCGGCAACTTTTGTTCTCCAGCTTCCACACTTTCAGTTATCTGAGCCGCGTCAAAACTTTCAATGTTATTTGATTCTGTATTTATTTCAGACATAGCCGACTCCTTGCAAGTTTTATTTAACAATTCAATATATTTATTGTTATTTAATTCCCTGGCTTTTTCATCTATCCGCAGATGTATCGTGCGCTTCTATCTCAAGGATGATTTATGCTAAGGCGGTCGCTCAAAAATATTTGTGTAAAAAAAGAAGGCTACTCTAGGCCAGCGATCCAAACCCATACATCATAAGTCATTCCCAATACCCAATGCCCAATGCCCAATGCCCAATGCCCAAATCGCATTACCTCTAGGGGATGGTGACTTGCACCTGTAAATGTTGATATTTATATATTCTGGAAACACTTTTAAGGAATTCGATTTATGAACTCACCCGCCGCCACCAATTCTCACGCTCTTTCCAACGACACTCAAAACATCGTTGAGACAATCAACGGCTTGGGTACAGATGAAAAACTGGCGCTGCTCTACTTTATTTATGAAAAGATGGGAGATTCAATTACACCAGCAGCTCCAACCGCCGCCGAACCAGAATTAGCTCCCGTGCTGCTGAATGATTTTTACAACCTTTCCCATGACGAACAACTGAATATAATGCGAGGTATTGTCAACCGATCCGACACGCCCTATTCTCACGCTTACGGAGCTTTAACTGCTAACAATCAGTTGGTGGTTTGGTATGCTTGGGCTATTGGTATGGGGGAAAAAATTGTGGATATCCCCGAAGGATATGAGGCAACTGAGGCTGTCAACGGCGTGTTGGGTAAAATTGAAAATCTTAATTTTGAACAGCAAATTTCGGTGCTGCGCGACGTAGCTAATAATATGGGTTACACCGATGTTAAACCAATTGCTACTCAGGCTCAAGTAGGGAAAACTTCTAGTCTTTAGATCGGACTTGGCGGTTGAAACCTATCCTGCACGAACTAAAGAAATCAGGAGACTGCACGTGCCCATTGGTGTCAACTTAACGTCAAATGGAGTCAGAGACTGCTGTTTGACTCTTAGATTTCGATCCCCCCTAGCCCCCCTTAAGAAGCAGGGTGGATTAATTGTCAGAGAGGAATGTAGGATAGAAGAGGTAATCAAGTCTACCCGGACAGGGTAGACTATCCCTGCTGTAATGAATTAACCATGAATTTAATTG